>NZ_JBFTNR010000560.1:0-2799 GCF_056665995.1 Stenotrophomonas sp. 05L44_2 | reverse complement strand
ACCTTCGCGTGGAAGTATCGCGCCTCCAACACCAAGGCCCGCTACGAGCCGAAGTGGTCCCACTCGACGGCGATCGAGGTGGTGGTTTGGTCGATCCCCTGCATGATCGTGCTGGTCCTGGCGGTGCTGACCTGGCGGTCCTCGCACGCGCTGGATCCGTACAAGCCCCTGGAATCGGACGTCAAGCCGGTCACCATCCAGGCGATCTCGCTGGAYTGGAAGTGGCTGTTCATCTATCCGGAAGAGAAGGTCGCGGTCGTCAACGAGATCAAGTTCCCGGTCAACACCCCGCTGAACTTCGAGATCACCTCCGATACGGTGATGAATGCGTTCTTCATCCCGCACCTGGGCAGCATGATCTATTCGATGGCGGCGATGGAGACCAAGCTCCACCTGATCGCCAACGAGACCGGTGAATTCCCGGGCATGTCCTCGCACTACAGCGGTGCAGGCTTCGCCAAGATGCATTTCACTGCCTACTCGGTCACCGATGCGCAGTACCGCCAGTGGCTGGACCAGGTCCGTGCCGGCGAGCAGAGCCTGGACAAGGCCTCGTTCAAGGCGCTGGGTGAAGCGAAGAATTCCGAGTGGTACCCGGTCACCTACTTCGGCAAGGTTGAAGACAACCTGTTCGACTGGGTCATCGCCAAGCACATGGGCGACAACAAGCACTACGGCATGAAGCATTCCCATGCGGGTGCGGCTGCTGCCGATGCGTCCAGCCATGAAGCGCACGAGGGGCACGCCCCGAGCGACGCGCATGATGCCAAGGAATCCGGGAAGAACCTGGATGCCACCGAAGAACACGAACACGCTGGCCATGAAGGCCACATGGGTTCGGGAGAATGAACATGTTGGGAAAACTCTCTCTTGAGTCGATCCCCCACGATCCAATCGTGCTGACCACTCTGGTCGGTGCGGTGCTGGGTGGCTTGGGCGTGATGGCCCTGATCACCAAGTTCAAGCTGTGGGGCTATCTGTGGAAGGAGTGGTTCACCTCGGTGGATCACAAGAAGATCGGCGTGATGTACATCATCGTCGCSYTSRTCATGCTGCTGCGCGGYTTYKCCGACGCSATCATGATGCGTACCCAGCAGGCCATCGCCGTTGGCGGTTCCGAGGGTTACCTGCCGCCGCACCACTACGACCAGATCTTCACCGCCCACGGCGTGATCATGATCTTCTTCGTGGCGATGCCGCTGATCACCGGCCTGATGAACCTGGCCGTGCCGCTGCAGATCGGTGCGCGCGACGTCGCGTTCCCGTTCGTCAACTCGCTCAGCTTCTGGCTGTTCGTGTCCGGTGCGGTGCTGATCATGCTGTCGCTGTGGATCGGTGAATTCGCCGCCACCGGCTGGCTGGCCTTCCCGCCACTGTCGGGCATCGAGTACAGCAACAATGTAGGTATGGACTACTACATATGGGGACTACAGGTGGCGGGTCTGGGTACCACGTTGAGTGGTATCAACTTCTTCATCACCATCCTCAAGATGCGCACCCCGAGCATGAAGCTCATGCAGATGCCGGTCTTCACCTGGACCGCTCTGGTGACCAACGTGCTGATCGTCGCCGCCTTCCCGGTGCTRACCATCACCCTGGTGCTGCTGACCCTGGACCGTTACCTGGGTACGCACTTCTTCACCAATGACGGTGGCGGCAACGCCATGCTGTACATCAACCTGATCTGGATCTGGGGCCACCCGGAAGTCTATATCCTGGTGCTGCCGGCCTTCGGCGTGTTCTCCGAGGTCATCGCGACCTTCTCGCGCAAGGCCCTGTTCGGCTACAAGGGCATGGTCTACGCCACCGCCTGCATCGGCGTGCTGTCGTTCATCGTGTGGCTGCACCACTTCTTCACCATGGGYTCGGGTGCCAACGTCAATGCCTTCTTCGGCATCAYGACGATGATCATCTCCATCCCCACCGGCGTGAAGATCTTCAACTGGYTGTTCACCATGTTCCGCGGTCGCGTGCAGTTCACCACGCCCGTGCTGTGGACCATCGGCTTCATGGTCACCTTCACCATCGGCGGCATGACCGGCGTGATGCTGGCGATCCCGGCCATCGACTTCGTGCTGCACAACAGCCTGTTCCTGATCGCCCACTTCCACAACGTCATCATCGGCGGCGTGGTGTTCGGCATGTTCGCCGGCATCACCTACTGGTGGCCGAAGATGTTCGGCTTCCGCCTCAACGAGTTCTGGGGCAAGTGCGCGTTCTGGTGCTGGTTCATCGGCTTCTATGTGACCTTCATGCCGATGTACGTGCTGGGCTTCATGGGCATGACCCGTCGTCTGCAGAGCACCGTCAACCCGGCCTACGAGCCGTTCCTGCTGGTGGCCGCTGTGGGCGCCTTCATCGTGGGTGCCGGCATCCTGTGCCAGATCATCCAGGTGGCCGTGTCGATCCGCGACCGCAAGAAGACCGCCGACCTGACCGGCGACCCGTGGGATGCCCGTACGCTGGAGTGGGAAACCTCTTCGCCGCCGGCCTTCTACAACTTCGGCACCCTGCCGGAAGTCACCGAGCTGGACGATTTCTGGGAGCGCAAGCAGCGTGGTGAAGCCTGGCCGAAGCCGGCCAAGTACACCGACATCCACATGCCGCGCAACACCGGCACCGGCGTTGTCATCGGCGCCTTCAGCCTGGTGTTCGGCTTTGCGATGATCTGGCACATCTGGTGGCTGGCCATCATCGGCTTCGTCGGCATGATCGCCACGTTCATCTACCGCACCTTCGACCAGGACGTGGACTACTGGGTCCCGGCTGCCGAGGTGGAACGCATCGAGAACGAACACC
>NZ_JBFTNR010000559.1:0-2801 GCF_056665995.1 Stenotrophomonas sp. 05L44_2 | reverse complement strand
TCGTGGGAGAGCGCGGTGGACCAAGGACAGCTGCCGGTCTGGCGCGGCGTCGCACTCAGTGCCGACGACCAGCTGCGCGCCGAGCTGATCCAGCAGTTGATGTGCCAGGGTGAGGTGGATGGAATGTCACTGGCCCAGCGCCACGGCATTGATTTCGAGACCTACTTCGCCGAAGACCTGCAGGCCGTGCAGCGCCTGCAGCAGGATGGCCTGGCCGAGTACCGCGATGGCATCGTGCGCACCAGCGAGCCGGGGAGGCCGCTGCTGCGCCTGCTGGCGATGTGCTTCGATCCCTATCTGCGCGCTGCGCAGGAGCAGCCGCGTTATTCGCGGGCGATCTGAGCGCAGGTCTCAGCGCTTTCCGACGCCCCGTTCGGGGGGGCGAGCGGCCATGCCACCACTGGAGGTGGTGCTCCAGTTGCCGCTCAGATCGCGCACGCTGGTGGAGTAGGAGCCGTCGCTGTACTCGGTGCGCCACCTGCCGCTCAGGTCACGCTTGCTGACCGAGTAGCTGCCGTCACTGTACTGGGTGCGGATGTTGCCGCTCAGGTCAGTGCTGCTGTTGGAGTAGCTGCCATCGCTGTGGGAGGTGCGCTTGCGGCCACTCAGGTCGGTGGTGGTGGTCGAACGGCTGCCGTTGCTGTGCTCGGCGGTCACCCGGCCGGACAAGTCGCGCTTGATGCGGCTGGACGATCCGTCACTGTTGCGGATATCCAGGCTTCCGTCGAGGTTGCGATGACTGTCCGAACGACTCTGCGCCGATGCCGGTGCGGTGGCCTGGGCGAGCATCGCGACCAGCGCCAGCGATGACGCGATCCTTATCCACTTCATGGCTGATCTCCTTGTGCGCGGTTCGGCGGCCGGGGCGGGGCGTTCGATTCTGCCATGCCGGCCTGAAGGCGTCCTGATCGCGGAAACGGCAGCTGAGTGGCCGCATTCCCTCCGGCGGGCTGCTGTGCGCAACCAGCGGTGCGGACCCTTTGTGGGAGCGTCAATGCTTGATTGGGTGTGCTATTCCGCCTGAATGGAAGCCGCCTACCAGAAGCTGGTCCGCATGACGGGTGCCACCGTTTCGCTGCAGGAGGTCGCCGCGCTCTATGCCCACGATCCGGGCAGGCGCTGGGCTAGCTCATGCGCATCGCGGCTCGCGTCTGCTCCTGGGCGTGGTCCTGCTGGGCGACCTGCTGTGCCTGTGAAATCTGCTCGACCTTGGCGAGCGACTGCTCCACGGGTGTGTTGACGGCCTCGCTGATCGCAACCGACGCCCGCAGGTGTGCCGGATTGTCGAGCTCGCCCTGCACGACGAACATGCGCGGGCCCGAAACATTGCTCGGCGGAGTGCCCAGCACGACGTGATCGACGCGCTCCAAACCGCTGCTCTTAGCTGTTGCCAGCAAGCTGGCCGTCATTCGCTCGCTGATTTCATCGAAGCCGCGCCCGTGCTTGGCGTCCAAGGCGGATACGCCATCGCGAATCTGCCGGTAGAGCGCATGTTCCAAGTGGCCTTCCTTCCTGGGATCCAGGCCTGCCTTGTCCAAGGTTGATTCGATGCTTTCTTGCAACGGGCTCTTGGGAGAGAAGCCTGGATTGCTCAGAGAGGGCGAGCCCTTGTCGGTTGCATCCGGGACCAGCTGCCCGCCGGGCTTGAGCGCATTGTGGGCGCGCTGCTCCGCTTCAGCTTCTTGGCGAGCGTATGCACCGGCTTCCTCGGTGCCGCGCAGGTAATTGACCCCGTCGCGCATGAGTCCGGGGCCGCCGCCGACAAGCACGGTCGCTCCCATACGCAGCTGATGAATATCACTGCGGTAGTCGGCAATCCGGCGCAGGTCTTCAGGGTCTGTGACCCGGGCTCTGGGGTCGTCCAGTACAGACTGCACCGGCCCCTTGTCGGTCATCCGATCAAGGAAATGAACCATTCGATGGGAATCCCCCAACTGGACCGCCACAGCGGCGGACATGAGGTGGCCGCTTTTCAGCCCAGGTGCTCCGAGGGACGCGATGCGTTGGCCCTGCTCGGCGGTGCGCAGAACCTCCAGTTCCTTGGGGAGCGCGTACATCTCAACCTTGCCGTAATGCGGGCCGCCCGCACTGACCAAGTCGCCTGCCATGACATGGTTGGTGAACGGCGCCGCATTGGCTGGCTGGCCTTCCGGAAGGCGATAGGCCAACCCGGCAGCGCCGTACGGATTGAACGCGTCGCCGGGGAGGTTGTAGTGGTGCGCGGTGATCTGTGCGAGCGCGCCGCCCAGTGAATGGCCGGTGACGTGCACTGGCCCATACCCATTTCCCTCAGCCAGTTTGGTTGCCTGCTTGGTGAGCGCAAGAGCATCGCCAAGCTGTGAATTGATTCTGGCGGTGACCATCGCAGCGTCGATGCCGCCATCAAGTACTGCCTGGCGATCAAACTCGGTTCCACGATGGGCAGCGATGACTTCTTTTGTTTCTATGTTGAGGTAGACAACACCTTGATATCCGTTCCCGGAGTCGCGACGGGCCAAAACCGTGTATTTCGTTCCATCAATGGCGATGTCGGAATCGGGGGGCGGGAGGGGGTCCTTATAGACATGGTTCGAAAGCGTGGCGTTTTCCCTAGCGTTCATGGCGTTGTTCCTTCAACCCGTGTGGATACTTCGATTGGGAAGTATTCCTTGCGCTTGTCTTGTGGCATCTTTTCGTACCAACTCGAAGGTTCGGTTGGAGTCCGGCTTGGCGTTTGCCCCGTGGTCATGGCGGGCAATGCGCGCTTTATATAGGCGGTGAAGGTTTTCCCGCCTTCAATCTCACTGAATAGAGCTGAGACT
>NZ_JBFTNR010000558.1:0-2801 GCF_056665995.1 Stenotrophomonas sp. 05L44_2 | reverse complement strand
GCTGGATGGTGGCCGCTTCGCGACCTCCGAYCTGAACGACCTGTACCGCCGCGTCATCAACCGCAACAACCGCCTGMRSCGCCTGCTSGARCTGARSGCGCCGGACATCATCGTGCGCAAYGAAAAGCGSATGYTGCAGGAAKCRGTCGAYKCGCTGCTGGACAACGGCCGTCGCGGCCGTGCCATCACCGGCACCAACAAGCGCCMGCTGAAGTCSCTGGCCGACATGATCAAGGGCAAGMRSGGTCGTTTCCGYCAGAACCTGCTSGGCAAGCGCGTCGACTACTCGGGCCGTTCGGTCATCGTGGTCGGTCCGTACCTGCGCCTGCACCAGTGCGGCCTGCCGAAGAAGATGGCGCTCGAACTGTTCAAGCCGTTCGTGTTTGCCAAGCTGCAGCGTCGTGGCCTGGCCACCACCATCAAGGCCGCCAAGAAGCTGGTCGAGCGCGAAGAAGCCGAAGTCTGGGACATCCTSGAAGAGGTSATCCGCGAGCATCCGGTSMTGCTGAACCGYGCGCCGACSCTGCACCGYYTGGGCATCCAGGCSTTCGAGCCGGWSCTGATCGAAGGCAAGGCSATCCAGCTGCACCCGCTSGTCTGCRCSGCGTTCAACGCCGACTTCGACGGTGACCAGATGGCYGTSCACGTSCCGCTKTCGCTGGAAGCSCAGMTGGAAGCGCGTGCGCTGATGATGTCCACCAACAACATYCTGTCGCCRGCCAACGGYGAGCCRATCATCGTKCCGTCGCAGGACGTYGTRYTGGGTCTGTACTACATGACCCGCTCGCTGGAAAACAAGAAGGGCGAGGGCATGGCCTTCGCCAACATCGCCGAAGTCAAGCGCGCCTACGACAACCGCGTGGTGGAACTGCACGCGCGCGTCAAGGTCCGCATCACCGAGGTGGTGACCGACGAGGAAGGCAACAAGCAGAGCAAGACCTCGATCGTGGATACCACCATCGGTCGCGCCCTGCTGGCTGAAATCCTGCCGGAAGGCCTGCCGTTCGCGCTGGCCAACACCGAGCTGACCAAGAAGAACATCAGCCGCCTGATCAACTCCAGCTACCGCCAGCTGGGTCTGAAGGACACGGTCGTGTTCGCCGACAAGCTGATGTACACCGGCTTCGCCTACGCGACCCGCGCCGGCGTCTCGATCGGCATCGACGACATGCTGATCCCGGACGAGAAGAAGGGCATCCTCACCGAGGCCGAAGCCGAAGTGCTGGAAATCCAGGAGCAGTACCAGTCGGGCCTGGTCACCGCCGGCGAGCGCTACAACAAGGTGGTCGACATCTGGTCGCGCACCAATGAGCGCATCGCCAAGGCGATGATGGACACCATCGGTACCGAGAAGGTCATCAATGCCAAGGGCGAGACCATCGACCAGAAGTCGATGAACTCCCTGTACATCATGGCCGACTCCGGTGCACGAGGCAGCCAGGCGCAGATCCGTCAGCTGGCCGGCATGCGTGGCCTGATGGCCCGTCCCGATGGCTCGATCATCGAGACGCCCATCAAGGCGAACTTCCGCGAAGGCCTGAACGTGCAGGAGTACTTCAACTCCACCCACGGTGCCCGTAAGGGTCTGGCCGATACCGCGCTGAAGACCGCGAACTCGGGTTACCTGACCCGTCGTCTGGTCGACGTGGCGCAGGACGTGGTGATCACCGAGGTGGACTGCGGTACCACCGAAGGCCTGATCATGACTCCGATCGTTGAAGGCGGCGACGTGGTCGAGCCGTTGAAGGATCGCGTGCTGGGTCGCGTGGTTGCCGAGGACGTGTTCCTGCCGGGCAACGACGAAGATCCGATCGTCACCCGCAACACCCTGCTCGACGAAGCCTGGGTCGCCAAGCTTGAAGAAGCCAGCGTGCAGACCATCAAGGTCCGCTCGACGATCTCCTGCGAATCGGCCTTCGGCGTCTGCGCTCGCTGCTACGGCCGCGACCTGGCCCGTGGCCACCTGGTCAACATCGGTGAAGCGGTCGGCGTCATCGCCGCGCAGTCCATCGGTGARCCGGGYACSCAGCTSACGATGCGTACGTTCCACATCGGTGGTGCGGCATCGCGAGCTGCTGCGGTCGACAACATCACCGTCAAGACCACCGGCTCGGTCAAGTTCAGCAACCTCAAGTCGGTTGCCCATGCCAACGGCTCGCTGGTCGCGGTGTCGCGCTCGGGTGAAATGTCGGTGCTCGATGCGCACGGCCGTGAGCGTGAGCGTTACAAGCTGCCGTACGGTGCGACCATCACCTCCAAGGACGGTGATGCGGTCAAGGCTGGCCAGACCGTGGCCAACTGGGATCCGCATAACCATCCGATCGTTTCGGAAGTGGCCGGTTTCATCCGCTTCATCGACTTCGTCGACGGCATTACCGTCATCGAGAAGACCGATGAGCTGACCGGCCTGGCGTCGCGCGAAATCACCGACCCGAAGCGCCGCGGCGCCCAGGCGAAGGATCTGCGCCCGATCGTCCGCATCGTCGATGGCAAGGGCAACGACCTGTCGATTCCGGGCACCGACCTGCCGGCGCAGTACCTGCTGCCGCCGCGCTCGATCGTCAACCTGCAGGACGGCGCTGCCGTCGGCGTGGGTGACGTGGTTGCCAAGATCCCGCAGGAAGCGTCGAAGACCCGCGACATCACCRGYGGTCTGCCGCGCGTGGCCGATCTGTTCGAAGCCCGCAAGCCGAAGGATCCGGCAGTGCTGGCCGAGCGTTCGGGCATCATCAGCTTCGGCAAGGACACCAAGGGCAAGCAGCGCCTGATCATCAAGGACACCGATGGTTCGGAGCACGAAG
>NZ_JBFTNR010000557.1:0-2804 GCF_056665995.1 Stenotrophomonas sp. 05L44_2 | reverse complement strand
GGCATCCGCTTCCTGCTGCTTGGCCAGACGCAGCTTCTGCTCGGCCTCTTCCTGGCGCTTGCGCTCGGTCAGGTCGATCTGCTCCTGGCGGCGCTTGGCTTCCTGCTCCTGCTTGGCCTTTTCCTGCGAGATCGCCAACGCGCTGACCGCGTCCTGGTCCTTGGTGTCGGGCTGCGCCACGCGTTCCTGCGCCTGTTGCTGCTGCGGCGTCGGTGCGTCCTGCGGGCGCGGCTCTTCAATCGGCTGCGGCGGCGGGATGGTGTCTTCCGGCACCGGGATCGGTTCGGCCACCGGCGGCGGCAGGTCTTCCAGCTTTTCCGACTGGCGCAGGGCCTGGCGGGCGGCAGCGGCTTCGGACGCGGACAGTGCCAGGCTGGCCTCGACCGAGGGATCACCTGCGGCGGCATCGGTATTGCGCTGCGGTGACCACAGCCAGGCGCCGATGAAGATYAACGCGACCAGCAGGTGCACCAGCACGGCCAGCACCATCGGCTGGCCCCAGCCGGGTTCCTGCTTGTGCGGTGGCGGCAGGGCGTCAGCGTGCATCGGTGGCCAGGCCTACCTTGTCCACGTTGGCGCGCTTGATCACGTCCATCGCCGCGATGACCTTTTCATAGGCCACGGCACGGTCGGCGGCGACGATCACGCGCACTCCCTTGTCCTGCGCGGCGATGCCGGACAGGTGGCCCTGCAGTTCCTCGGCAGTGACGGCCGTGGGTTCCTTGGCGTCGGGCAGCTTCAGGCTGAGCTGGCCGTCCTGGCGCACCGAGACGATCACCGGTTCCTGCTTGCTTTCCAGCGCCTTGGCGTTGGAATTGGGCAGGTCGACATCGAAGCTCAGGGTGAGCAGTGGCGCGGTGACCATGAAGATGATCARCAGCACCAGCATGACGTCGATATAGGGAACGACGTTGATTTCCGATTTCAGCTTGCGGCGCTTGCGGCGACCGATGGCAGCGGACATGGCTTGGACTCCCGGGTCTGGCGCTTACTCGTCGCCAGCGCTCTGGCGCTGCAGGATCGAGCTGAACTCGTCGGCGAAGGTCTCGAAACGCACCGACATGCGCTCCACGCGGGTGGTGAAGCGGTTGTAGGCCCATACCGCCGGGATCGCCACGAACAGGCCGATGGCAGTGGCGAACAGGGCTTCGGAGATGCCCGGGGCGACGGCGGCAATACCGGCCTGGGCGCCGCTGCTGATCATGTCGTGCATGGTCACCATGATGCCGAACACGGTACCGACCAGGCCTACGTACGGGGCGGTCGAGCCGATGTTGGCCAGCAGCTCCAGGTTGCGCTCGAGCTGGTCGACTTCGCGGGTGTAGGTGGTGCGCATGGCGCGCTGGGCACCTTCCAGCTGGGCACGGCCATCCAGCCGGCGCTTGTCGCGCAGGCGGGTGTACTCGCGGAAACCGGCTTCGAAGATGGCTTCCAGGCCGCCGACATTGCGGCTGCGGTCGGTGGCCGAGCTGTACAGCTTGCCCAGGTCGGCACCGGACCAGAAGCGGTTCTCGAACTCGTCGGCTTCGCGGGTGGCCTGCTTGAAGATGCGGGCCTTGCGGAAAATGATCACCCAGCTGACGAACGAGCCGACCAGCAGCGCCAGCACGATGATCTTCACCGGCAAGCTGGCCTTGGCCATCAGTTCGAGGTAGTTGATGCCGCCGCCGGTGGTGGCCTGGGCAAGGGTCTGGGTCGCGGCATTGCTGACGTCAGCCGGCAAAGCCTCGGTGACCGTGGCCTGCAGGGCCAGGAGCGTTGCGATCATCCGTTGTTCCTCAAGAGTTCTGTTCGGATTCGGGGTGGAGGTGGGGTTGCAGCGCGGCAAGGACGGCATCGTCCATGCCACGCGGGCGGAAACTGGCCGCGTCCAGTGCGGCGATGCGGACCTGTGCGGACAGCAGCAGCTGGCCGTCGCGCAGGACCTGCTGGTCGAAGACCATGCTGGCCTTCTTCAGCTGGACCAGGGTGGCGCTTACCTGCAGCTGGTCATCCAGCCGTGCCGGCTTGATGAAATCCATCTGCATGGAGCGCACCGCGAAGACCATGCCGTGCTCGGACCGCATGCGCTCCTGGCCGTAGCCCAGCGCGCGCATCCATTCGGTCCGGGCCCGTTCCATGAAGGCCACGTAGCGGGCGTGGTAGACCACGCCGCCAGCGTCGGTATCTTCCCAGTAAATGCGTGTCGGCCAACTGAATCGCGGTTCAACCGACATCGGGGACCTCGGCAAACAGGTCCTGCGGCGGGTTCTTCGGCTTCAGGCCCATGTGCCGGTAGGCCTTGTGGGTCGCCATGCGGCCACGCGCGGTGCGCACCAGGAAGCCCTGCTGGATCAGGTACGGCTCGACCACGTCTTCCAGCGTGCCACGCTCTTCGGAMAGCGCYGCGGCGAGCGACTCGATGCCCACCGGGCCACCGTCGAAGTAATCGACCATGGTCTTCAGCAGCCGGCGGTCAAGCTCGTCGAAGCCTTCCGGGTCGACCTTGAGCATCTGCATTGCGGCCTGGGCCACGGTCTGGTCGATGTGGCCACCGGCCTTGACCTGGGCGTAATCGCGCACGCGGCGCAACAGGCGGTTGGCGATACGCGGGGTGCCACGCGCGCGGCGCGCGATCTCCCCTGCCCCGTCGGCGGTGCAGTCGATGGCCAGGATCGCRGCCGAGCGGCGCACGATGCGGGTCAGTTCTTCGACGCTGTAGAACTCCAGGCGCTGGACGATGCCAAAGCGGTCGCGCAGCGGTGCGGTCAGCAGGCCGGCGCGGGTGGTGGCGCCGATCAGGGTGAACGGCGGCAGGTCGATCT
>NZ_JBFTNR010000556.1:0-2806 GCF_056665995.1 Stenotrophomonas sp. 05L44_2 | reverse complement strand
GCCCGCAGCAGCGGCGAATGCGTGATCAACATCCCGGGCGTGGAGCTGCTGGACACGGTGGTCGATATCGGCAACTGCAGCGGCCGTGACGTGGACAAGTTCGAACGGTTCGGCCTGGATGCGATGCCTGCGCGGGAGGTGGGGGCACCGCTGGTGGGCCAGTGCCATTCCAGCTTCGAGTGCCGCCTGCATGACGACAGTCAGGTCGAATCGAGCAACCTGTTCATCTGGGAAATCGTGCGCGCCCATGTTGCGCCTCGCCCAAAGCTGCCGCGCACGGTGCATTACCGGGGTGATGGGCAATTCATGGTGTCCGGCGCCGAAGTCTCGCGTCGACGGCGGTTCAAGCCCGACATGCTGTAATGCCAGCACTCCCCCAAGCAGGACCGCCCCGGATGACCGAACACCTCACCGACCTCGACGCCGCCGTTGACTGGCTGTTTGCGCGCGTGGATGGGCCGCTGCGGATCGGTGCGCCGCTGGCGCTGGGTAAACCACACCGCCTGCTCAACGCCCTGTATGCGCGCGTCGAACAGGACCCGTCGCGGCCGCTGCAGCTGTATACCGCACTGTCACTGAACCCGCCGCAGGCAAAGGGCAACGGCCTGGAAGCGCGTTTCCTGGCGCCGTTCGCGGCCCGCCATTTCGGTGAAGACTTCCCGCGCCTGGCCTACGCCGATGCAATSGYSCGCGAYSMGCTGCCGKCRCAYGTGCRGGTGGAAGAGTTCTACATGCAGTCCGGYGCSCTGCTCGGTTCGCGACAGGCGCAATCCAGCTACACCAGCCTCAACTACACSCACGCYGCCGAYGCGGTRGCGCAGCGCGCGCCGCAKGYRATCGTGCAGAAAGTRGCGATGCGCSCGRAYGAYCGRCGCCTKTCGCTGTCSTGCAACAACGACATCACCCAGGACACRCTGGAYGCGATGRYCGCRCGCGGSCTGCCGCGCCCGCTGCTGGTCGCCGAGATCGATCCGCAGCTGCCCTATCTGGGCGGCACGGCCACGGTGGACGTGTCCTTCTTCGATCTGGTCATCACCCCGCCAGCGCCGTATCCGGCGTTGTTCGGCCTGCCACGGCAACCGGTGGCCGACGCCGACTACGCCATCGGCCTGTATGCCAGCACCCTGGTGCGCGACGGTGGCACCCTGCAGATCGGCATCGGCACCCTGGCCGATGCACTCAGCCACGCATTGGTACTGCGCCACACCGACAACGCACGCTACCGCCGCGTGTTGAACGCGCTGGATCCGCAACTGGCCAGCCATCCGCTGGTACAGGAGATCGGCGGACTGGACCCGTTCGAGATCGGCCTGTACGGCTGCAGCGAAATGCTCAACGAGGGCTTCCGCCGGCTGGTGCAGACCGGTGTGATCAAGCGCAAGGTGCATGACGATCTGGCACTGATGCAGCGCATCGAGAACGGCAGCACGCTGTCCATCGACCATGCCACGCTGGAGGCCGAGGGCGAATACCTGCACGGCGCGTTCTACCTGGGCTCATCCGAATTCTACGAATGGCTGCGCACCCTGCCCGAGGACGAATGCCGGGCGATCGGCATGCGCCGCATCAGCGAGATCAACCAGCTGTACGGTGGCAACGAAACGCTGGAGCGCCTGCAGCGCCGTCACGCCCGCTTCTTCAATTCCTGCATGATGGCCACCGCGCTGGGCGCGGCGGTATCCGACGCGCTGGAGGATGGCCGTGTGGTTTCCGGCGTGGGTGGCCAGTACAACTTCGTGGCGATGGCGCACGCCCTGCCGGAAGCGCGCAGTGTGCTGATGTTCCGCGCTGCCCGTGATGACCGCGGCCAGCGCGAATCCAATGTGCGCTGGAACTACGGGCACACGACCATTCCGCGCCACCTGCGTGACATCTATCTCAACGAGTACGGCATCGCCGACGTGCGTGGCCTGACCGACGACGACTGCGTGCACGCGATGACGGCCATCACCGAAGCACCGTTCCAGGGCGCCCTGCTGCAGCAGGCCTTTTCGGCACGCAAGCTGGCCGCCACGGCGCAACCTGATGCGCAGCGGCAGCAGCGCAACACACCCCAGGCGCTGGCGGCGGCGCTGGTGCCGTTCCGCAACGATGGCACCCTGCCCGATTACCCGTTGGGCAGCGACTTCACCGAGATCGAACAGGTACTGGTGAAGGCACTGGGCTGGCTGAAGGCCAATACACAGACGCGCGGCAGCAAGCTGCGTACCGTGTGGGACGCGCTGTGGCAGCCTGCAGGTGATGGTGACGCGGTGTATCTGCAGCGGATGGAACTGCAGTCGCCCAAGGACTTCGGCGAACGGCTCAATGCACGCTTGTTGAGGCTGGCCCTGGCGCGCACCGCGTGATCGCGCGGAGGGTAGCGCCGGGCCATGCCCGGCGGACAACGATCAGTGCCAACCAAGGTTGGCACCTACCGCATTGGCGCGGCGCGCTATCCTGTACCGATGAACGACGATTCCCGTTTCCTGCATGACCTGCAACGCCGCCAAGCCGATGGCGAGCACCTGCGTTATCTGTGCTTCTGGGGCCACCAGCCGCCGCGCATGGGCGTGGCGGCGTCGTGTTTCAGCCAGTGGTACGACGCAGGTTTCAACATCGACGGCGTGCACTACCCCACTGCCGAGCACTTCATGATGGCCGGCAAAGCGCGACTGTTTGGTGCCACCGACATCCTCGAACAGGTTCTCGCCAGCCGCACGCCTGACAAGGTGAAAGCGCTGGGCCGGAAGATCGACGGCTTCGACGAGGCTCTCTGGGCGCAGGCGCGCTACGCCCTGGTGGTCGAAGGCAATCGGGCCAAGTT
>NZ_JBFTNR010000555.1:0-2807 GCF_056665995.1 Stenotrophomonas sp. 05L44_2 | reverse complement strand
AGGCGCTGTTCGGCCGCAGGGGCGGCGCATGAGCCTGCTGTTTCCGCTGGGCCTGGCGGCGCTGGCCGCATGGTTGCTGCCACTGCTGATCCACCTCGCCCGCCGTCATCCCTACACGCCACTGGATTTCGCTGCGCTGCGCTGGCTGCGCGCCCAGGTGCGACCGCGGCAGCGCATCCGCTTCGATGATTGGCCGCTGTTGCTGGTGCGCTTGCTGTTGCTGGCCGCACTGGCCCTGCTGCTGGCGCGCCCGGCGCTGACCGGTCCTGCGCCCGTGCCAGCAGCGTGGACGGTGGTGGCACCGGGCCTGGACGCGACCGCGCTGCGCGGCAGCACCGATGCGCGCAACTGGCATTGGCTGGCGCCGGGCTTCCCCACCGTCGACCAGCCAGCGCCGGCCAACGCTGCTGCCCTGCCCAGCCTGCTGCGCGAGCTGGACGCGCAGTTGCCGGCCGGCACCGCGCTGACCGTACACGTACCCGATCCCTTGCCCGGCCTTGATGGTGCCCGCCTGCAGCTGTCGCGCGAGGTGCAGTGGCAGCCACACGCGCTGGCCGTCACCGCGCCGCCACACACTTCCCAGGCACCACGCCTGCGTACGCGCAGCGATGCACCGGCCGCTGCGCTGCAATGGCTGGGCGCGTTGCAGCGCGCGTGGAGCACGCAACCATTGGCGGCCCCCTTGGCCGACGACGCGTTGCCTGCCCGCGGCGAGATCGGCGTATGGACCGCCACCGATGCGCTGCCTGGCACCTGGCAGCGCTGGCTGCAGCAGGGCGGCACGGTGCTGACCGCTGCGAAACCGCCAGCGGGTGCACCCGTACTGCTGCGCGATGCAGACAATGCACCGCTGCTGTGGCAGCAGCGCATCGGCCAAGGCCGCCTGCTGCATCTGCCCGGCGAATGGAACGTGGCCCGCAACAGTGCACTGCGCGATGACGGCCTGCCGCGCGACCTGCTGCAGGCCCTGCAACCGCCATCAACGCCGCAGTTGGGTGATGCGCAGGACCAGACACCACGCCAGGCGCCCCTGCCCGCCGCAACGCCGCCCCTGCGCGAACCCACCGCCTGGCTGCTGCTGGTGATCGTGCTGCTGTTCGCGCTTGAGCGCTGGATGGCGAGCAGCGCGCGACGCAGGGCCGCACCATGAAGACGCTGCAACAGGCATGGCAGCGCGCACGTCGACGCCGCGCGGCGATCACCCTGCTGCTGGGCCTGCCGTGGGCGCTGGCGTCAGCGGCACTCGCGCTGCGCGTGTCCGGTTTCGATATCGCCTGCGTCGTGGCGACCGTGGCCCTGCTGATCATTGCGGCCGCCGCGACGATGCGCGCCCGGCAGCTGGACCGACGCTGGTTGCAGCGCAGGCTCGATGCCAGTGGCGCCAGCGAAGACAGCGCCGATCTGCTGTTTGCCGATGGCGCTGCGCTCAACCCATTGCAACAGCGCCAGCGCACCCACGTGCTGGCTGCACTTGAACACAACCTCCCCGAGCTGCGACCACGCTGGCCACGCAGGGCAGTGGCGCTGTGCTGGATCGGCGGCATCGCCGTCGCCGTGCTGGCACTGGGCTGGCCGCACAGCGGCGCACCGCGCCCCACGGCGCCTGCCTCGCCGCAAAGCAGCACCAAGGCCGGTCCATTGCGCCTGCAGTCCACTCGACTGCGCATCGACGCACCGGCCTACACCGGCCAACCCACGCGTACGCAGAACGCACTCGACGCCAAGGTCGCCGCCGACAGTCGCCTGTCCTGGTCACTGCGCTTCGACCGTGCACCCAGCAACGCCTGGCTACAGTTCCACGACGGTCGACGCCTGCCGTTGCGCGAGCGCAATGGTGAATGGCAGGCGCAGGACGTAGCGCGTACCCCGGTGCTGTATCGCGTGGTCAGCGAACCGGCGCTGGCCGAAACCCGCCTGCATCGGCTCGACGTGGTCGCCGACCGTGCGCCGACGGTGCGCGTGATCGAGCCTGCCACCAGCCTGGTGCTGGGCACCCCCGGGCAACGGCAGTGGACGCTGCGCTTCGAGGCCAGCGACGATCATAGCGTCTCCCCACAAGCGACGCTGTCGATCACCATCACCCAGGGCAGCGGCGAGAACATCACCTTCGTACGCCGCAGCGTGACGCTCAGCGGCAGCGGCGAGGCGAAGGCACGGCGCTTTGCCCATACCCTTGATCTGGCCGCGCTGGGCGCACAGCCCGGCAACGATGTGATCGCCCAGCTGGAAGTGCGCGACAACCACGCGCCGGCGGCACAAATCGGCCGCAGCAGCAGCGTGATCCTGCGCCTGCCAAGCGCCGAGGCCGTGCTCGGTGCCGAACTGGAAGGCCGCATCAAGAAGACCCTGCCCGCGTACTTCCGCAGCCAGCGGCAGATCATCATCGACGCCGAGGCGTTGATCCGCGAACGCCGGAGCGTAGCCGCCGATACCTTCATCAAGCGCAGCGATGCGATCGGCGTCGACCAGCGCATCCTGCGCCTGCGCTACGGCCAGTTCCTGGGCGAAGAAAGCGAGGGCGCACCGAAACCACCGCCGACCAGCGACCTGCCCACCAGCGATACGCCAGCGGCAGACGCACACGATGACGATCATGAGCACGGTCACGGCGCCGAGGCCGGCGCACACGACGAGCACGGCCACGACCACGGTGGCGCAGCCAGCGGCAATGACACGCCACCGGTGTTCGGCAGCGCCACCGACGTGCTGTCCGAGTACGGGCATACCCACGACCACGCCGAGGCGGCGACGCTGCTTGACCCGCAGACACGCGCCACCTTGAAGGCCGCGCTGGACCAGATGTGGTC
>NZ_JBFTNR010000554.1:0-2810 GCF_056665995.1 Stenotrophomonas sp. 05L44_2 | reverse complement strand
ATCTGCAGGAGATCACCCTTCCAAGGCGGTGGATGCATCCTTGCAGACGCCCCGGCGCACGCACAATCAGACGTGTTGCATAGGGAAGCCGATGGTCGGCGCCGGTTGTCCTCTGGCGCTCACCCCATCACATACCGCAGCACACCCGCCGATACCACGCCGATCAGCACCGTCGGCAGCATCGACAGCCGCGTGGCCGCAAGCAACGTGATCGCCAGTGCAGCCAGGTCGGCCGGCTTGTCGGCCACGAAGTCCGGGGCGATCACCGAGATCAGCACGCAGCCCGGGGCGGCTTCCATCACCGTCACCGCGCGCTTGCCCAGGGTGCGGTTGCGCAGCGCGAGGAAACCGATGATGCGGGTGAGATAGGTGGCGGCGGCCATCAGGATGATGGTCAGCACCGAGGTCCAGTGGATCAGGCCGTTGAAGATCATGCGGCGTCCTCGGCCAGCAGCCACGCAGCGGCCAGACCGGCCAGCGCGCCGCTGGCGACGTACCAGGCGCCGGGCACCAGCAGGTAGGTGCCCGCTGC
The DNA here is from genome assembly GCF_056665995.1 of Stenotrophomonas sp. 05L44_2. Lineage (NCBI taxonomy): Bacteria > Pseudomonadati > Pseudomonadota > Gammaproteobacteria > Lysobacterales > Lysobacteraceae > Stenotrophomonas > Stenotrophomonas sp. 05L44_2. Next base: position 2,278 of record NZ_JBFTNR010000554.1, on the reverse strand, counting down.
CACCACCAGGCTGACCAGCCATGGCCGGGCGGCGCGCATGCCTTGCCACATGCCACGCAGCAACACCAGGAACACGGCGGGGAAGGCCATGTCGAAGCCATAGGCGTGGATGTCACCGAGCAGTGGGCCGACGATCGCGCCCAGCGCGGTGCACAGTACCCACACGGTGTACAGGCCGGCCGACACGCCGAGGTAGTAGGACAGGCTGAAGCCCAGTGCGCGACGGCGCGCATCGGCCACGCCCAGTGCCCAGCTTTCATCGCACATGAAGAACAGCGCCGGCAGCACGCGACGGCGCGGCAGGTGCTGCAGCAACGGCGCCAGGCTGGCACCCATCAACAGGTGGCGGCTGTTGACCAGCGCGGTGATCGCTACGATCAGCGCGATGTGTGGCGGCGAAGTCCACAGTTCGACCGCGGCGAATTCAGAGCCACCGGCAAAGTTGAGGCCGGTCATCAGCGGCACTTCCAGCACCGACAGGCCCTTCTGGGCGGCCTGGGCACCGAGCACCAGGGCGAAAGGAATGAAGCCGATCATCACCGGCACGGCGGCGCGCAGGCCGCGCAGGAATTCGGCGCGCGGTGCGGTGTCGCACGCGGGATCAGGCAGGGGCAGGGTGGTTCGGGCGTCCATGGATCAACAACGGGTGGGGGTGGCCCATGCTAACGGTCCGATCACGAAATCGGGTTGCGTTGATGCCATTGAGCCGACGGAATGTGGAATATCATGCGGCCATCAGCCTGATGGGTGAAATTTCATGCAGTACCAGCTCGACAACCTGGATCGCCGCATCCTCGACGCCCTGCAGCGCGATGGTCGCCTGCAGAACCTGGAGCTTTCGCGACAGGTGGGGCTGTCGCCGTCCGCCTGTCTGCGCCGGGTCCGCCTGCTGGAAGAGGGCGGCTACATCGATCGCTACGTGGCCCTGCTCAACGCGGCGAGGATCGGGCGTGGGTTCACGGTGTTCGTCCGCGTGTGGCTGCGTGGCCAGGACGAAGACACCACCAACCACTTCATCAACAGCATCAAGTCCTTCCCGGAAGTGCTTGAATGCCATCTGATGGCGGGCGACTGCGACTTCCTGCTGCGGGTGGCGGTGGCCGACCTTGATGCGTACCGGCAGTTCCAGATACAGCACCTCAACCGGATCGCCGGGGTGCAGAACACCAAGACCGAAATCCCCATGCAGCGGATCAAGCAGACCACTGAACTGCCGGTCTGAACGGCCCGGCGCGTCCCCTGCGCGCCGCCGTCATCGCAATGACACGTGACGCCGCTACGGTTTGACCCGCTTGCCGGCCGTGCGCAGGTCGACCCGCCTGGTCGCACCGCGCTTCGCCGCTGCAGCTGATGTCGCTGCCGAGGGTCATGTGTTCTACGTCAGGGGGCTGAATGGACAGCATGCGATCAGACGTTGGAGGGTGGCGGCCGCCGCCGGGTTGCTGTTCGCCTTCGCTGCCGCCGCACAGGACGACATCCGCGCCTATGACATTCCCGCGCAGCCGCTGGAACAGGCGGTCGAGCGCTTCAGCGTCGTCAGCGGCTGGTCGGTGATGTATCCCGGCGACCTCGGCACGGGCCGCAGCAGCCATCCGCTGCAGGCCAGCCTGCCGCCACTGCAGGCGCTGCAGGTGGTGCTGCAGGATACGGGTGTCGAGGCCGAGCTGATCGGCGCGCAGCGCGTGGTCCTGCGCCGCGCCGCACGCGCCGCTGCCGAGGCCTCTGCGACCGGTGTGGCCAACGACCTCGGGCAGCGTCGCCGCTTCGGCGACCTGCAGCAGCGGCTGCGCACTGCGTTCTGTGGCGACCCTGACCTTGCACCGGGCGCCTATGCGGCGACGCTGCGCTTCCGCATTGCCAACGACGGCCAGGTGCAGGAACCCGAACTGCTTGCCGGCAGCGGCAGCACCCGCCGCGATGCGCGTCTTCTGCAGGCGATGCAGGCGCTGCGGCTGGACGCCGATGCTGCCGCGCTGCCGCAGCCGGTGACCCTGCAGATCCGTCCTTCCAGCGCGGGCCACGACTGTGGCCGGCGCCCGCCCCAACCATGACGTCAAGGAATCGAACATGAGCAACAGCACGGCTGGGGCGGTAGACCTGATGGACCATCTGCTGGGCGCGTACGACGAACTGAAGCGCCGSCTGGTGCGCAAGCTGGGCTCGGAAGAGCTGGCCGGCGACGCGCTGCAGGACACCTGGATGCGCCTGAGCACGCGCCGACACCGCCTGGACCCGGTGCAGAACCCCGCGGCATATCTGCTGCGCATGGCGATGAACC
>NZ_JBFTNR010000553.1:0-2814 GCF_056665995.1 Stenotrophomonas sp. 05L44_2 | reverse complement strand
GCGTGAAAGCGGCACCAGCCAGTTCGTCGAGCTGGGCGTGGCCGACCTGTATGCCAGCCTCAGTGGCACGGTCAGCACCACCCGCTGGGTGAACGTCAATGCGACCAACACCTCGGCACTGTCCGGCAGCGCGTTCTCCGGCGCGTCCGGCAACATCGGCGTGAACGTGGCATCGGGTACCGGCAACCTGCAGGCCAACAGCCTGGCATTGGCCGTGGCGCAGCCGAGCACCGGCGGTGGGACCGGCGGCGGCGAGTGATCCACGGTGTGACCGCTTTCGCAGCGAACCTGCGTTGAGCGCAACAAGCCCGGCCATCCGCCAATGGCCGGGTTCCCCCGGGGGCCCCTGTCCCTCCTCCCCCTTGGGGCAGGGGCTCCTTCCTTCTCGTGGAGAACGGCATGGCCGGTCATCGCTGGTGGTTGCGTCTGCTGCCCTGCCTGCTGCTGCTGACCAGCGCATGTGGCTGGGCAGGCGAGGTGGTGTTCAGCGGGGTGCTGCCCAATGGCGCGCTGCTGCAGCAGAAGGTGGAAAGCATGCAGGAGCGGCGTTATCGCAACCTGGTGCGGCAGCACACCGACTACAGCTGCGGGGCGGCCGCTCTGGCCACCATCCTGCGTTATGCCTACCACCTGGACACCACCGAGGCGACGGTGATCGAGGGAATGATGGGGGTATCGGATCCACAGCTGGTCAAGGAACGCGGTTTTTCACTGCTGGACATCAAACGCTATGTCGAATCGCTGGGCATGCGTGGACGCGGTTATCGCATCGATGAATCGCGCCTGCGCACGTTGCGGGTTCCTGGACTGGTGCTGATGGATGTACGCGGCTTCCGGCATTTCGTCGTGCTAAAGCAGGTGCGCGACGGGGTGGTGGAAGTGGCCGATCCGATCCTGGGCAACCGCAGCCTGTCACTGGCCGAGTTCAGTGCCGCCTGGCCGTCACGCGCCGTTTTCGTCGTGATCGGCAGCGACTTCGATCGCAATACGGTGCTGCTGCAACCCAGCGAACGGCCCAGTGCCCGCGCGTTGTATGCGCGGCAGGGACCGATCACCGACGCCGAACTGGTCGACTTCGGCTTCAGCCACGCCGACCTGTTCTGAAGGAGGCACGATCATGCAATGCCAACGTGTAGTACTCGCTCTGCTGCTGATGTTGCCGGTGTCGCCGTTGATGGCGGCAGACGGTGCACCGGGGCGAGGCCTGAAGGAAATACCYGATCCCGAACTGAACCTGATGCGCGGCCGCTACACCGTTGGCGGCAACAACGTGGCCTGGTTCGGGGTGACGATGATTTCGCAGTGGCAGGGCCCCAACGGTGCAGTGGTGCAGGGCGCGCTGACCCTGGGCATGGATTTCCGCAATGGCGGCACACCCAAGCTGAGCTTCCAGCCAAGCGTGCAGGTTACCGCCGCTGACGCACCGTTGCCGGCAACGGCAGGGCGCAGCATCGACAGTACCGGCCTGGCCAATGCCAGCGGACTGGTGCAGAGCGTGCAGGTGGCCGGCGATGGCAACACCGCACGCAACGTGACCACCCTGACCGTGCGTGACGGCGCGGTGCCGACCGCACTGGGCGATGACGGCAGCCGCATGGCACAGGCACAGCAGGGCGGGGCTACTGCCACCGCCATGCTCGATGGTAACCAGGCGCGCCTGCTGCTGCAGGTTGATGGGCAGAGCCTGGTACAGCAGTGGATCCGCAATGGCAGCGTGGGGCAGGGCATTGCCCTGGCCGGCGATGGACAGACCGCCAGCAACCGGCTGCAGCTGGAGCTGGTACGCAATACCGCGGCCAACAACCTGCCCTTGAGCCAGAACGTGGCCCAGGCGATCGGGATGAACCGCGGCATGGGCCCAGGCCAGTAACACGGCCTGGTCGGGGGGAACCGACGCACAACGCAGGTCACCGACATGCACACTCTCTACCGGCTTACTCCGCTGGCGCTGGCGGCGCTGGCGGCCACTGCCTTCGCCCAGCAGCCTGCGCCCAGTGATGGCGCCGACATGCAGGCATTGATCGCGCAACTGGAACAGCTCAAGGTCAATTACGCACAGGAGGTACGACGCCTGCGCGAACTGGACATGCAGGTGCAGGCGATGCAGGCGCGGCTGAGTGGTCGCGCAGGCCCCGGTGCGACGCCCGCTGCGCCGTTGGCGCCGGCTGCGGCATCCGCGGTACCGCCCAGCAGCGAAGGCTATGCCAGCAGCGCGGCCGAGGCACAGCAGGCCAAGCAGGAGGCCCGGCGCAGCGTGGATGACGTCAAGCAGCAGCAGGCGGCATTGTTCTCGCGCCGGTTCACCATCGAAAACGGCCTCACCTATGCGCGCTACGACCGCAAGCAGCTCACGCTCAACGGGTTCCTCGCCCTCGATGCGATCTTCCTTGGCAACATCGCGATCGAGAACGTCGAATCCGATTCGTTGACCTACAACCTGGCTGCGCGCTGGGGCGTCAGCCCCAACCTCACCTTGAACATGGACGTGCCGTACCTGGCACGGCGCACGGTCTACCAGAAAGGCGGTGCCGGCGGTGCTGCGGCGGCGATCGCGCAGGAAGAAACCAACGGCAGCGGCATCGGCGATGTCAGCCTGAGTGCCAATTACCGGCTGTTCTCCGAACGCGGCTGGCGCCCGGAGACGGTGCTGACCGGTGGCGTTACCGCACCAACGGGCCGCGCACCCTATGGGCTGGACTGGAAAGTAATCGAGCGCGATGACGATGACTACATCCGCTTCGCAGTGCCGCAGGAACAGCCGACCGGCAACGGCGTGTGGCAGGCCAACCTGGGCGTATCGATGGTGAAGACCGC
>NZ_JBFTNR010000552.1:0-2825 GCF_056665995.1 Stenotrophomonas sp. 05L44_2 | reverse complement strand
GTGCAGGGGTGGGCCCCAGCGGGCCACCATTTGCTTCTGGGTCATGTGTTCACTGCGGTAGCGCTGGTGATGCCACTGGCACAGCGCATAGCCGAAGAAATGGCCGCGCCGGATGTTCCCCGACTTGGCGTGGTTGTACTCGCAGCCGTAGACCACGTGCTTCTTCGCCATCAGGCCTTGCGCGTAGCGAACGAGGCACGCCATGCACGGTCCCGTCTTCGCCAGTTCGATGCGCGCTGCCTCTGCCATCGTCGGCGGCGGTGCGTTCGACCACATCAGCGCAGCTCCGGAATCGGGCCGGCATAGCGGGTAATCGGGATCTGCCTGCAGCCGTCGCGCCAGACCGTTGAGCCTCGCGTTGCGTACAGCACCAGCGGCTTGACCCCATAGCCATAGGCCAGATACCAGCCGGCCACCGCCACCGGCTCGGACACAGGGCGCACCTCCAGTTCGACGTGGTCCTGCCTCATGCCGCTGCGTCCTGAGCGGGACCGAACAGCTCGGCGATTTCTGCCAGGCGCTGCTTGGTGCGCTCGTTCGCTTCCGGGCTCGCCTCCACTCGGCCGGCGAGCAGGGCCAGCGGATTGAACGCGGGCGTGGCCGGCGGCAGCGCCAGGTGATCGGCTACCTGCTCGTGCGCCAAGCGGCCAGCGTCCACCGCCAGCTGCAGCGCTGCGGCGCGGGCACTCGCGTCATGGCCCAGCGACGGCTGATAGACGGCGCAGCCACCCACAGCGCGCGCACTCTTCACCAACCGGGCGTACACCTCCAGAAACGCCTGCCGGGCTGCGATCTTGTCGCCCTCCTCGACCAGAGGCAGCGCCGCCGTCCATGCGTCCCTGGTTTGCTCGGTCCATACCACGGTCACCGCCTCGTCAGCGGCCCGGATCGCCACAGCCCACGCTTCGTTCGGTGCCGGGTGCCCGTCGTCAATGCGCTCCATGATCGCGGCCAGGCTCAGCCGGCCCTTTACCTCGCGGCGGCAGGCGGTCAGCGCCTCGGCCAGCACGCGCAGCGGGTAGGAGGCCAGGTCGGTGACCATGTACGCCGCAGCGGTCGGCCGAATCTGCTCGCCCATCACCTCGGCCGTGGCCACCAGCATTTCGACCAGCGTGTCCTGTTCGGCATCACTGAGCATCGGCGTTCCCCTTCAGGCGGCGCAGCAGCGCCTTGGCGTCGTCGGCCGCGTTGGCATTGGCCTGCGTCTGGTCCTGCTGCCGGGCGCTGGTGTCGGTCACCTGCCGCCCGGTCGCCCACTGCGTGCGGTACGCCTCGGCCCCGGCCAGCAACACGCCCAGGTCGTGCATCCGCTTCACGGCATAGTTCTCGTTGACGCTCAGGAACCAGCCGGCCACCAGCRGCGCCTCTTCACGACCCAGGCGTTTCACCAGATCCCGAACGTTGGTGTTGACCTTGGCGTTGCGGACGGGGTCCACACCGTGGCGGATGCGGTAGGCCGCCCGGTAGACAGCCCACGTCGCCTTGCAGGCCAGCTGCATCTGCTCTTCCTGCTCCGCCTTCGTCAGCGGCGCGGCCGACAGGCCCGCCGGAGATGACGGTTCTTCTGACGGTTCATTGGTGGTTATATGACGGTTAGGCGGCACGGGGCGCACCTCCAGACCTGCGCCCGCTGCATCCCCTCCTGCACGGGGCGCATCCCCACCTGCATCGGGCGCACCCCCTGCACGGGGCGCAGCACCTGCGCCCGATGCAGTACCGGTTTTTCCGGTCTTGCGAGTGCCCTTCGATGGCGCTGCGGCCTTGTCGAACTTGGCCGGGGTGACGTTGTAGACAGTGCTGCTGTTGAACCTGCGGTCGCGGGTCAGTAGGCCCACGACTTCCAGATGATCCATGGCGGTGCGGACAGCGCGCGGCGACATGCAGCAGCGCGCGGCGATGGTGCCCACCGCCGGCCAGCACACGCCGTCGTCGTTGGCTTGGTCAGCCAGCGAGATCAACACAGCCTTCTGCGTGACGCTCAGGCCCTGCAGCGGCCAGCACTGCGACATGATGATGGTCGACATGTCAGAGTCCCAGCGTCATGTTCTGGCCCCGGGCCACCGGCCACCAGGTACAGGCACTGCGGCCAGACACTGGGCAAGGCTTCTTCGGGCCCCGCCACACGCGGCCGGTTTCGGCCAGTTCGGGAAGGCGTCGAGCGAGCACGTATCGGCAGATGCCCGTCTCGTTCGCCAGTTCGAGGCTTGTCAGGCCCGGGAAGCGACGCACGGCGGAAGCTGCTGCGGCTTGCTGGTCGCCTTGGATGCCAGTAGCAGCGATGTAGTTGGCTGCCTCGTGGCTGGTGCTGGGATCGGTGGAGCGAGCGGGATGGTTCATAGCACCGCCCTCCCCTTCGCCGCAGCGCGCGCAATGTTGCGCTCCAGACGGTGCGCCATCGTGCGCAGCGAGCGGACCTCGGCCAGCATCAGTCGCGCTTCGTCACTGTCGATCTGTTGATCTGCGATGGCGTCCAACGCGGTGCCCGACAGGGCGCCCATGCTGCGCTGGATCTCCAGCAGCTTGGTCTGCAACGCGGCGATCTCGTCCGACCACCCCCCCTCCGGTGCCGGCGGCACCACATCCACGGCCATGCCGAACTGCCCGGCCAGCGCCTGCATCCAACCCAGCGCGCGGTCTGCACCGCCCACCTGTTCCTGCATCCACTCGGTCAGCAGTTCGGCGATTTCGATGGTTACCGATTCGCCCTCAAGGCCGCGCAGCTTCGCGCGCAGCGTCTCCGGGTGCATCGACTTGCCCCGGCGCTGTGCCAGGTACGCGGCTGCAGCCTGCACACCGCCCGGCGTCTCGCGCACAGCGTTGTAGAG
>NZ_JBFTNR010000551.1:0-5261 GCF_056665995.1 Stenotrophomonas sp. 05L44_2 | reverse complement strand
CACGTAGGCCGAGCGCGACCCGTTGCGCAGCGTGCGCTGGGTCAGCGCCATCAGCGCCATGATGCCGCCCTCGCCATCATTGTCGGCGCGCATGATGATGGTCACGTACTTCAGGGTGACCACGATGTTCAGCGCCCAGAACGCCAGCGACAGCACGCCCAGCACGGTGTCGTGGTCGCTGTTGAGCCCGTAGTGCGGCGAGAACGCCTCCTTCAGGGTGTACAGCGGGCTGGTGCCGATATCGCCGAAGACCACGCCGATCGCACCGATGATCAGCGCCAGGCCCCCGGCGGGGGGAGCGTGACCATGGCCACCATGGGCGGCGGTGTGCGGGGTTTGACTGCTGGACATGGGGCTCCTGGCGAAGCTCAGGGTGTAATGGGGAAGGAAACGGAGCGGCTCAGCGCAGCGCCGATTGCAGGGCCTTGCGGATGACCATGGCCACTTCGTCGCCCTCGTTGAAGGCCTCGCGCGCCATCCGCGCCGCCTCGGTGGGCTTGTAGCCCAGCTGCTGCAGCGCCACGGTGGCATCGGACAGCGGATCGGCCGGGGCCGGGCCACTGCCGGTCGGCAGTGCGCCACCGGCACCGAACTGCGCCGCGCGGTCACGCAGTTCCAGCACCATGCGCTCGGCGGTCTTCTTGCCGATGCCGGGGATGCGGGTCAGCGCGGTGATGTCGCCGGCCTGGACCATGCGGGCGAATTCTTCGACGGTGACCCCGGACAGCACGGCCAGCGCGATCTTCGCGCCGATGCCGCTGACCTTCTGCACGTCGCGGAACAGGCGGCGCTCGCCTTCGCGCAGGAAGCCGTACAGCGAGACGCTGTCTTCCTTCTGCGAATAATGAGTGTAGAGCGTGACCTCACGGCCCAGCTCGGGCAGGTCGTAGAAGGTGCTCATCGGCGCCTCCAGCTCGTAGCCCACCCCATTGACGTCCACCACCAGCCACGGCGGCGCCTTGTAGGCGACGATTCCGCGCAGTCGACCGATCATTGCGTGCAGCTCCTCATTTGCGGCCCCACGCCTGGCGGGCAGTCAGCCCCAGGCGGTTGGCCGTTGCCCTTACGTGGGCATGGGTGATGGCCACGGCCAACGCGTCGGCCGCGTCGGCCTGCAGCTTGGTTTTCAGGTTGAGCATGAGCCCGACCATGTGTTGAACCTGTTGCTTTTCGGCGCCGCCACGACCGACCACCGCCAGCTTGATCTCGCTGGCGGCGTACTCGTGCACCGGCAGGTCGCGCAGCACCACCGCCGAAATCGCCGCGCCACGGGCCTGGCCCAGCTTCAGCGCCGAATCGGGGTTGCGCGCCATGAACACCTTTTCGATGGCCACTTCCTGCGGCTGGAACTCCAGGCACAGCTCGGCCAGGCCCAGCACCAGCAGCTTCATGCGCTGCGGGAAGTCATCGGCACCGAGCAGCACCAGCGGCTGGTGATGCACGTGGCTGACCCGGCCGCTGGCATCGACATCGATGATGCCGACCCCGGTCCGTTGTGAACCCGGGTCGATGCCGAGAATGCGGGTCATGCGGCACACGCGCGCAGGCCGCTGATCCGGGAAGGACGCATGCGGCGGTGATGGCTGGAAACGTCTGGGGTCATCATGGTCCGCATTGTCCGCTCACCGGCCGCCAAAGGCGACCGGCGCAGCGTCCGTTCAGGCGTAGGCGTCCGCGCCGAGATCGGCGTTGGAGTACACGTCCTGCACGTCGTCGAGGTCTTCCAGCATGTCCAGCAGCTTCTTGACCTGCAGGACAGTGTCGCCCTCGACCTTGATGTCGTTGTCGGCACGGAAGGTCAGCTCGGCATGATCCGGCGTGCGGCCAGCCGCCTGCATCGCATCCTTGACTGCGTGGAAGCTGTCCGCGGCGGTGAGCACGTCGATCGCGCCATCCTCCGGGTAGACCACGATGTCATCGGCACCGGCCTCGATGGCCGCTTCGGAGATGGCGTCCTCATCGGCGCCGGCGCCGTAGTGCAGCACGCCCACGCGTTTGAACATGAAGCTGACCGAGCCTTCGGTGCCCATGTTGCCGCCGCACTTGCTGAACGCATGGCGGACATCGGCCACGGTGCGCACGCGGTTGTCGGTCAGGCAATCGACGATGACGGCCACGCCACCGGGCGCGTAGCCCTCGTAGCGGATCTCTTCGTACTCGACGCCTTCCAGTTCACCGGTGGCCTTCTTGATGGCGCGCTCGATCACGTCCTTGGACATGTTCGCGGTCAGCGCCTTGTCCACGGCTACACGCAGGCGCGGGTTGTTGTTGGGGTCGCCTCCACCGCCGCGGGCGGCCACGCCGATCTCACGGATGATCTTGGTGAAAATCTTGCCGCGCTTCGCGTCAGACGCGTTCTTGCGGTTCTCGATGGAGGGGCCTCTACCCATGGGTCTTTCCGTACGTGCGTTGATGGATAAGGCCGCGGATTCGCTACCGGGGGGGCACCGCCGTGGTAGCGCCGGGCCATGCCCGGCGAACCGCCTTACGCGGCGGCGGCGTCCCGGCCATGGTCGAACTGGCCATGGCGGAGGAAATGCGCGGTCTGCCGCGCGGCATCGGGCGACACCACCAGGCCGCTGTGGCTGGTGCGCACCACGCAGTGGTCGGCCAGGCCCGGCAGGCGGGTCTCGGCCAGCGCCACGGTACCGTCGGAATCGTCATCCAGCGCCCCGAGCAGGCTGCCCAGCCCATGCGGCACCGAGCCGGCGATGAGGCCGACGGCGGCCTTGCCCTGCCAGTCCGGCAGCCCGTCCAGCAACAGCTCGCTGCTGCGGCCCAGGGCCAGGCCCCAACCATGTTCGGACAACGAGCGCGCAGTACCACTGCCCCGCAGTGGCGAGCCCAGGCAGACCACGCGCTGCACGGGCAACTGCGGCTGCCGGCGCAGGGCTTCCAGCGCCAGCAGGCCACCCAGGCTGTGCCCGACCAGCGACAGCGGGCCTGCATCTGCCAGCCGCTCCAGCAACTGCGGCACGGCCACATCGGGACCGCCAAATACGGACGAGTAGCCAAAGGTATGGACCTGGAAGCCGCGCGCGCGCAGGCGCCAGGCCAGCGGCCCGACCCAGGCACGGGCATTCCAGATGCCATGCAACAACAGAACGGGGGGAGTCATGTGCAACAGCCTGGCGGTCAGCGGGGCGGAACTACAGTGATTGAACAAAAGCCAGGGGCAAGCGGCGGTGAACGGTTTCAGGCCGGATGCGGCAAACGGCGCAGGATGAACTCAAGATCGTTGGTATCGCCCACCGGGAACAGGTACTCGCCGGCCTTTTCAAAACCATACCGGGCGTAGAAGCGCTGCGCGCCGAAGTTTTCCGACCACACGCCCAGCCACAGCGTGCGCGGGCCGTCGTGCTCCAGCCAGGCCAGCGCCGTTTCCAGCAGGCGGCTGCCCCAGCCGCAGCTCTGCTGCGTCTTGATCAGGTACAGGCGCTTGAGCTCACCGTCACCGGGCTTCACGTCCGGGTGCGGCAACCCACAGGGGCCGGCGGCGGCATGGCCGACCGCCTCCCCGTCCAGCTCCAGCAGCCACACCGCGTAATCCGGGTGGGCCAGGATCGTGCGCTGGCGCTCGACCGTGTAGGCCTCGTCGATGAAGTCCTGCAGGTCCTGCGGCGGATACAGATGGCCGAAGGTTTCGGTGAACGTGCGTGCGGCCAGCGCCGACAGGGTCGGCGCGTCGTCCACAGTGGCGCGGCGGATCGAATACATGGGTCGAGTTGACGTCAGGACCACGGTTCGGGTCAAGCCCGCTCCGCCGGTTCCTTGTCGTCTTCTTCCTCTTCCTCTTCTTCGTATTCCTCGTCGTCCTCTTCTTCCTCGCCGTCTTCCTCTTCTTCGCCTTCCTCGTCCTCGTCGTACTCTTCCTCTTCGTCGTCTTCGTAATCCTCGACGCCGAAGTCTTCACCGTCCCAGCGGCCTTCGCCGTCGGCGACGAAGGTCAGGGCCATGGCCGACGGGTTGGTACCGACACGGACCAGCCAACCACCGAAGACACGTGCACGCTCGGTGACCAGGTTGGCCTCGGAGCCTTCATTGCCCAGCTTTTCCCACTCCAGCGAAAACGCAAACTCGGTCATTGCCTGGATCTCCTGATCAGTTTTTCTTGGGGCGAACCTGGATGTGCACTTCGGCCAGCTGCTCGTCGACGATCGGCGACGGCGCGTCGGTCATCAGATCCTGCGCACCGGTGGTCTTCGGGAACGGGATGACGTCGCGGATCGACTCGGTACCGGCCATCAGTGCGGCGATGCGGTCGATGCCGAAGGCGATGCCACCGTGCGGCGGCGCGCCGTAGTTCAGCGCGTCGAGCAGGAAGCCGAACTTGGCACGGGCTTCTTCGGCACCGATGCCGAGCAGTTCGAACACCGCGCTCTGCATGTCGGGGCGGTGGATACGGATCGAACCGCCGCCGATTTCATTGCCGTTGAGCACCATGTCGTAGCCGCGCGAAACGGCGGTCTTGGCGTGCGCGCGCAGGTCGGCGATGTCGTCCACGGCCGGCGCGGTGAAGGGGTGATGCAGGGCGACGTAGCGCTGCGCTTCCTCGTCCCATTCGAACATCGGGAAGTCGGTGACCCACAGCGGCGCCCAGCTGTCGGCGACCAGACCGAAGTCCTTGCCGGCCTTCAGGCGCAGCGCGCCCATGAAGTCGGACACCTTGTTGTAGCCGCCGGCACCGAAGAACACGATGTCGCCGTTGCCGGCGCCGACATGGGCGACCAGGGCGGCGAAGCCCTCTTCACTGAAGAACTTCTGGATCGGCGAGCTGATTTCACCGTTCTCGCCCACCTTGATGTAGGCCAGGCCCTTCGCACCGTACTTGGCGGCGTGCGCGGCGTACTCGTCGATCTGCTTGCGCGACAGGCTGGCACCACCGGGGATGCGCAGGGCGGCGACGCGGCCATCGGCATCATTGGCAGCAGCGGTGAACACCGGGAATTCGCTGGTCTTGACCAGCTCGGCCACGTCCACCAGTTCCAGCTCGATGCGCAGGTCAGGCTTGTCCGAACCATAGCGACGCATCGCCTCGGCCCAGGTCATGCGCGGGAAGCTGGCATCCAGTTCGACGTCGACCACTTCCTTGAAGATGGCGCGGATCATGTCTTCGACGAAGTCCTGCACGTCGCGCTCGCGGACGAAGGCGAACTCCATGTCCAGCTGGGTGAATTCCAGCTGGCGGTCGGCACGCAGGGCCTCATCGCGGAAGCAGCGCGCGATCTGGTAGTAGCGGTCGAAGCCGGCCACCATCAGGA
>NZ_JBFTNR010000550.1:0-2834 GCF_056665995.1 Stenotrophomonas sp. 05L44_2 | reverse complement strand
GCACCGGACGAGGTGATGGAGGCGGTGCTGGCCGCGTCGCCGCATGCGTATCCCGGCGCGGACTTCCAGACGGCGTGCAGGATCACCCTGGAAGAGCACACGATCCACTTTCCGGCGACATCGCTGGCCGAAGGCGATGACGAAGACACCGGCGATGACGAACAGACCACGCATGCAACCCAGCACAACGGCCTGTTCACTTCCGAACAGGCACGCGTGCTGCGTGCGATCGCGGCCAATCCCGATGAATTGATCGACCTGCAGGCCTATGCCGGCACAGGCAAGGGCCATCTGGTGCTGGCGCTGCTGCAGGCTCGCCCGGGCCGTTACACCTACGTGGCGCCCACGCGAGGCCAGGTCGAGGCATTCCGCGCGCGGCTGCCGGCCGACGCCGGCACGCGCCTGCTGACCCAGATCGAGTTCGCCAATGCGATCGCCCGCCATGCCGCCGCCAACGGCCTGACTGGCGGCTTCGTACCGACCTACCGGCAGAGCACGCTGACCCTGCGTGAGGCGGCCGCCCGCCTCGGCCTGCCGGCCATCGGTGCACGCCGGCCGGACCAGGTCCTGATGATCGCCCTGGACGCCATCAACCGGTGGTGCGCGTCGTCAGCGCCGAACCTGCAGGCCTGGCACTTCCAGCGCTCGCTGGGCGCAGCGCAGCTGGAAGCCACGCCGTTCATCGCGGCCGCGGAGTTCGTCTGGCGTTGCATGTTCGATCCGGTGGTGCAGAAGGGCGGCTGCCTGCGCCTGGATGCCGGACACATCGGCAAATGGCTGGCCCTGCGTGCTGTGCCGCTGCCGGTGTCGCTGGGCATGGTGCTGGTCGATGAGGCGCACGATCTCAGCCCTGCATGGAAACAGCTGCTGGCCACCCACGCGCCCGGCGTGGTCAGCCTGGGCGATCCGCATCAACGGCTGAGCGGACGCGTACAGCGCTGGTCATCGGCGAAGACGCTGGAGATGCACCAGTCGGTGCGGCAGGGGCGGCAGGTCGATGCGCTGGTCAACCAGTCACTGGCGTTGGACGATCTCGGCGAACCGGCGCCTTTCGTGGGGGCCAGCGACCGCGCCACCGGCCTGCGCCGCTATGACGACTGGTCGGCGGTGCCCAGCACCGGCGCCCGTTTGTACGGCAGCCTGTGGCGGATGCTGCTGGAAGCCAACGAGCTGGTTGCGCGCGGCGCGCGCGTGCATCTGCATCCTGCGTCGCGGCAGGCGCTGTTGAAAGAGGTGGACGGTCCGATCGACGCCTGGCGCAGCGCCGCCGCTGGCGGCCCCGGACAACGCTGGGAAAGCTTCGTGCAGGTCTGTGCCAAGCGTGGACAGGCGGACATCCCCGCGCTGTTTGCCGGTGGCTTCGATGCTGCGGCGTTGCAGCGCCTGCTCGGGCAACTGGTCGATGCGGACGAGGCCAGCGTCGTGCTGTGCCTGGCCCAGCACGCCAAGAACCTGCAGTTCGCCACGGTGTCCATGGCGCCGTGCTGCTTCGACAGCGGCCATGATGCGCGCGCGCTGCACAGCCCGGTGCGCGCCGCCTATGTGGCGATCACCCGTGCCCAGCAACAGCTGTGGCTGCCGGGGGACGCGATGGAGCAGTTGCAGCTGAGCGCACAGCGGCATGACCGGGCGGTGGATGAGCGGCGCCGGCAGCGACGCCTGGCCAGTGGTTACCCACCACCGCGGCGCTGACCGCGGCGGCCGTTCAAGCGCCGCGCGTCAGCACTTTTCCTTGCGGCCCATCAGCTTGCCCAGGCGCGAAGGCTCGTCGCACTTGGGCGCCGCCACCGGTGCCGGTGCCAATGCGGCGGCGCGGGCCTTCTGCAGCTGCTGGATCTTGGCGCGGATCTGCGGCATCGCCGCCATCGCGGCCTTCTCGCCTTCCAGGATGGCCGTGCCACGCTGGCTGAAATCGGCAGCACCGATGTCCAGCACCTTCGGCCGGATCACGATGTCGGCGCGCGCCAGTTCCTGCTCGCCCAGGCGCTGGCCCATGATCGAGATCGACTGGTTGACGATGCCGAGCATGCCGGTCGGTGCCTTGCCGCTGGCCTTGCTGGAGATGTCCACGGCGATCACGAACTCGGCACCGAGCTGTCGTGCGGCATCCACCGGCACCGGGCTGACCACGCCGCCGTCGATGTAGTTGCGGCCACCGATCTTCACCGGCTCGAACACGCCGGGGATGCTGCTGGAAGCGCGTACCGCCTGGCCGACGTTGCCGCGCACGAAGATCGAACGCTCGCCGGTTTCCAGCTGGGTGGCGACGGCGGCGAACGGCTTCTTCAGGCGCTCGGCCGGGCGGTTGGCCACCTGTTCGTTGACGTAGTCCTGCAGCTTCTGGCCCTGCACCAAGCCACCGGAGAACAGGCGCACGTCGCGGATGCTGGCTTCGTCCAGCGCCACCGCCTTGCTCTGCATCTGGAAGGCGTCCATGCCGCTGGCATACAGGGCGCCGACCACGCTGCCGGCACTGGTGCCGGACACCACCACCGGTTCGAAGCCGTTGGCCTCGAGCATCTTGATCACGCCGATGTGCGCAAAGCCCTTGGCCGCGCCGCCGCCGAGCGCGATGCCGATCTTCACCGGCTTGGCCTGCGGAACCACGGTGGGCTGCGCGGGCGGGGTGGGGCGGACCTCTTCACCACCGCAACCGGCCAGCAGGCCGAGCAGGGCGACGGACAGCAGCACGCGGGGGCGGAACAGGCTCATCGGCAGTGCGCTCGCGGCGCCGGATTCAGGAAAGGGCGCCAGCATACCGAAGGCGTGGCAGGCCGGGCAGGGTGGGTCGGCTCCCCATTCATGAAATCGCCTGCCGCCGACTGGGTAGTGCC
>NZ_JBFTNR010000549.1:0-2846 GCF_056665995.1 Stenotrophomonas sp. 05L44_2 | reverse complement strand
TCCTCAAGCCGTCCGAGCAGGACCCGATGGTCACCATGCGCCTGGTCGAACTGGCGCTGGAAGCGGGCATTCCCAAGGGCGTGCTGAACGTGGTCCACGGTGGCGAAGAAGTGGTCAACGCCATCTGCGACCACCCGGACATCAAGGCGGTGTCGTTCGTCGGTTCCACCCGCGTCGGTACCCACGTGTACAACCGCGCCTCGCTGGCCGGCAAGCGCGTGCAGTGCATGATGGGCGCCAAGAACCACGCCGTGGTGCTGCCGGACGCCAACAAGGAGCAGACCCTCAATGCGATGGTCGGCGCGGCCTTCGGTGCGGCGGGACAGCGCTGCATGGCCGCCTCCACCCTGGTGCTGGTCGGTGAAGCACGCGGTTGGGTGCAGGACCTGGTCGAAAAGGCCAAGACCCTGAAGGTCAGCGGTGGCACGGTCGCCGGCACCGACGTGGGCCCGGTCATTTCCTGCAGCGCCCGTGATCGCGTTGAGGGCCTGATCGCGTCGGGCGTGGAGCAGGGCGCCAAGCTGGTGCTCGATGGCCGCAAGCCGCAGGTCGATGGTTTCGAGAAGGGCAATTTCGTTGGCCCGACCATCTTTGCCGGTGTCACCACCGACATGCGCATCTACCAGGAAGAAATCTTCGGGCCGGTGCTGGTCATCCTCGAAGCGGAAACGCTGGATGAGGCCATCGCCATGGTCAACAGCAACCCGAACGGCAACGGCACCGCGCTGTTCACCCAGTCCGGCGCCGCAGCACGCCGGTTCCAGGAAGACATCGACGTCGGCCAGGTCGGCATCAACGTGCCGATCCCGGTGCCGGTGCCGCTGTTCTCGTTCACCGGTTCGCGCGCTTCCAAGCTGGGCGACCTGGGTCCGTACGGCAAGCAGGTGGTGCTGTTCTACACGCAGACCAAGACCGTCACCGCGCGCTGGTTCGACGACGAGACGCTGAGCCACGGCGTCAACACCACGATCAGCCTGAAGTAACCGCAGGGAGCAGCCATGAGCCACTCGATGACGACGGAACAGGAAGAAGCGCAGCAGGCGTACCGCGAAGCGGCGCGTGACTTCGCACAGGCCGAACTGGCGCCGCACGCCGCGCGATGGGATGCGGAGGGCATCTTTCCGCGCGAGGCGATCGCCAAGGCCGGTGAACTGGGCTTCTGCGGTCTGTACATGGACCCGGAAGTGGGCGGCAGCGGCCTGAGCCGACTGGACGCCGCCGTCGTCATCGAGGAGCTCGCCAACGTCGACCCGTCGACCGCGGCCTATATCAGCATCCACAACATGGCCTCGTGGATGGTGTCCAAGTGGGGCCAGCCGGCGCTGCGCGACGCGTGGGGCAATGACCTGTCTTCTGGCAGCAAACTGGCCTCGTACTGCTTGACCGAGCCGGGCGCCGGTTCGGACGCGGCCTCGCTGAAGACCACCGCCGTGCGCGATGGCGATTTCTACGTGTTGAATGGCTCCAAGGCCTTCATCTCCGGCGCCGGTGCCACCGAGCTGCTGGTGGTGATGGCACGTACCGGCGGTGCCGGTGCAGGCGGGGTCAGCGCGATCGCGGTGCCGGCCGACCTGCCGGGCATCAGCTATGGCCGCAAGGAAGAGAAGATGGGCTGGAACAGCCAGCCCACCCGCGGCATCACCTTCGAAAACGTCCGCGTACCGGTCAGCCACCTTCTGGGAGAGGAAGGCGGCGGCTTCAAGCTGGCGATGAAGGGGCTCGATGGTGGCCGCATCAATATCGCCGCGTGCTCGCTGGGTGCTGCGCAGGGCGCGCTGGATGCCGCACGCCGCTACATGGGCGAGCGCCGCCAGTTCGGCAAGGCGTTGTCCGAATTCCAGGCGCTGCAGTTCAAGCTGGCCGACATGGCCATCGAGCTGGTTGCCGCGCGGCAGATGGTGCATACCGCTGCGCGCAAGCTCGATGCCGGTGCCAGCGATGCCAACGTGTGGTGCGCGATGGCCAAGCGTTTCGCCACCGATGCCGGCTTCACCATCTGCAACGAAGCCCTGCAGATCCACGGGGGCTACGGCTACATCCGCGAATATCCGATCGAACGCCTGCTGCGCGACAGCCGCGTGCACCAGATYCTGGARGGCACCAACGAGATCATGCGGGTGATCGTTGCCCGTCACCTGCTCAACACCGAAGAGGAACTGCGATGAAGGATTGGCGTACCCAGGAGCACGTGGGCCTGAAGGTCGAGGCCGATGGCCACACCGCCGTGGTYACCCTGAACAACCCGCCGGCGCATACCTGGACCGTGCACAGCCTGTCGGCGCTGCGCGACCTGGTGGGCGCACTCAATGCAGACCGCGACATCTACGCGCTGGTGATCACCGGTGATGGCGAGAAGTTCTTTTCCGCGGGGGCCGACCTCAACCAGTTCGCTTCCGGCGACAAGGCTGCCGCACGCGAAGCGGCACGCCGTTTCGGCGAAGCCTTCGAGGCGCTGTCCGGGTTCCGTGGGGTGTCGATCGCTGCGATCAACGGCTACGCCATGGGCGGCGGCCTGGAGTGCGCGCTGGCCTGCGACCTGCGCATCATCGAAGACCATGCCCAGGTTGCGCTGCCGGAGGCCACCGTCGGCCTGCTGCCGTGCGCCGGTGGCACCCAGAACCTGCCGCGCCTTGTCGGCGAGGGTTGGGCCAAGCGCATGATCCTGCTCGGCGAGCGCATCAACGCGGAAACCGCCGTGCGGATTGGTCTTGCCGAAGAAAAGGTCGGCAAGGGCGAAGCCAAGGCGCTGGCACTGGAATGGGCGAAGAAGGCCGGCAAGCAGAGCCCGACCAGCATTGCCGCCTGCAAGACGTTGGTGCAGTCCACCCGCACCGGCACCCATGCGT
>NZ_JBFTNR010000548.1:0-2850 GCF_056665995.1 Stenotrophomonas sp. 05L44_2 | reverse complement strand
GATTGTTCCTGCATGGCGCGGGCAGGCAGGCCCATGCAGGACACGCCGTAAACCCGTCCATGGGGGCTCGATGGCGCCATCCATGGCGCCAACGGTCCTGCATGGGCCTGCCTACCCGCGCTGGACAGTTCCCCGCGCCGGCGCGGAGGCAATGGAAAGCAAGAGCAAGAGCAAAAGCAAAGAGCCGGGCAGTGCCCGGCTCTTTGCTTTTCAAGCGCAATCCCTTCGGCGCGGTGATGTGCTGCCGCCCGCGCGGGAAACTGTCTGGCGGCGGTGGGGCACCCTGGCCAGGACCGTGAGGCGCATGGATGCGCCGATCGAGCCCCCATGGATGGGTTTACGGCGTGTCCTGGCCAGGGTGCCCCACCGCCGCCAACCGATATCAATCGAGGCGCCAGCGCATCATCCCGCCAACGCATTTCATTCCGGCGCCAGCTGGTCCATCCGGATGCGGTTGGCGAACAGCGAGAACGCCAGCATGCCAGCCAGGCCGTTGGCCCGGCTCATCCAGTGCGGCAGCCAGCGCGGGGGCTTCAGCACACCCGATTCGAACAGCGGGGCGAACGCGATCGCATCGGTCAGGCTCATCTTGCCGGCGAACAACCAGCGGCAGACCTGCAGGCGATCCTCGGCCAGCATGTGGCGGAAGAAGGTATGCACCGACACCAGCCCGCGCAGGTACACCGTGTCCTTGGTGAAGGCCAGGCCGCCACTCGGCGGCACACCGCGGAATACCCGCTGCGCCGACGCGAAGCTCTCTTCCGGGTTCTGCCCGGCATCGCAGAAGTAGCGGAACACCTCGAT
This sequence comes from Stenotrophomonas sp. 05L44_2, assembly GCF_056665995.1. NCBI lineage: Bacteria > Pseudomonadati > Pseudomonadota > Gammaproteobacteria > Lysobacterales > Lysobacteraceae > Stenotrophomonas > Stenotrophomonas sp. 05L44_2. The sequence continues at coordinate 2,046 of NZ_JBFTNR010000548.1, read as the reverse complement.
GAAGTCCGCACCTTCGCGCGCCATCGCGATCGCCTCGGTACGCAGGCTGATGCGCTTCAGGCGCTCGATGTCGATGCTGCCGGTGATCTGCTCGGCAAACGTCGCCAGTCCTTCCTGGGTGGCCGTCACCCGTGGCGAAGACAGCGCCAGGCTCGGCAGCACCGGCTGCGCGCGACCGTTCAACGCCGTCAACGAATGCACCAGCGCTTCGTGGTGGAACAGCTGCGCGCGATCGTAAGCGCTGAAACGCGCGCTGGTGCGCAGGCGGATGCGGGTCGGTCCGGCAGCCGCCTTCGAGACCAGTTCCGGATCCAGCTGCACCTGGATGATGCGTGATTCGAAAAACGCATCGAGATCATTCTGCAGCTGCAACTGCAGGGCGATGGCCGAGACCGGCACCTGCTCTTCCGGTGCCAGCAGTTCGTGATCCAGTTCGGCAGCAATCTGGATGAAGTGGCGCGCCGCATCGCGCGTGCTCGGTCCGTTGCCCGGCAACGGTTGCTCGGGCGAACCGAACAACTGCATCGAACAGGCATCCACGGCCGCGGTACCGAGGCCTTCCAGCAGCTGCGCTGCCAGATCCCAGCTCTGCGCGGACTGCTGCACGTAATGGCCCAGCGGATGGCTTTCGTCACACTCGGCAGCGAGCGCGGCCAGCGCGCGACGCTCGTCGCTGAAGTCCAGCTTCGGGTAGTCGACCACCGGCAGCGTCGGCTGGCCACGGGCCACGCTGTCCAGGAAGGGTGCCTGCAGTGTCGCCGGCCAGCTGGTCAGGCCCAGCAGGCGGATGCCTCCTACGGCCTCGACCAGGCGCGCATCGAGCGCTGCATGGTGGGCCACGTCACGGTCCAGCGTCGCGGTCGGTTCCATGGGCGGACTATAACGCCCTGCCCGCGCGTTGGTAGGTGCCAACCTTGGTTGGCATCCGCCGACGGCGGGCTTCGGACACCTCCGTGCCAACCAAGGTTGGCACCCACCAAGAGCGGGCAGAGGCCGGCTTCGGACGCCTCCGTGCCAACCAAGGTTGGCATCTACCGGAAGCGGGTTTCCGGCACCGCGGGGTCAACGCCGGCGCGGTTTGCCCGCCGGGCGGAACTGCTGGCTCTTGCCCTTCCGGCCACCGCGTTCCTGCACGGTCTCGGCCTGGCGCACGGCCAGCTTGGCAGCGGCGGCGGCCACTTCTTCCTTCAACTTGAAGTAGTTCAGCAGCCGGCTCTCTTCGATCTCGCCGGCATCGATCGCCGCACGCACGGCACAGCCGGGTTCCTGCTGGTGCATGCAGTCGCGGAAGCGGCACTGCGCGGCCAGCGCTTCGATGTCGGCGAAACCGCCTTCGGCCAGCGTTTCTTCGCCGGTCGGCTTCAGTTCGCGCATGCCCGGCGTATCGATCAGGCAGGCGCCCATCGGCAGTGGCATCAGTGCGCGGTGGGTGGTGGTATGGCGGCCGCGCGAATCGTTGGCGCGCACTGTATTGGTCTTCATCCGCTGTTCGCCCAGCAGCGTGTTGGTCAGCGTCGACTTGCCCGCACCGGAAGAACCCACCAGCACCACCGTGCGGCCGGGGCCCAGCCACGGCTCCAGCACTGCAACACTGTCGGCATCCAGGCCATTGATCGCATGCAGGGCGATGCCCTGCATCTCCAGTTCTTCCAGTACCGCCAGCGCATCTTCGCTGTACTCGGTCTGGTCGGCCTTGGTCAGCACCACCACCGGTTCGGCACCGCCACCGCCCACCAGCAGCAGGTAGCGTTCAATACGGCGCGGATTGAAGTCAGCATCCAGGCCACAGACGATGAAGACGGTATCGATGTTGGCGGCGATCACCTGCTGGTGGTAATGCTCACCGGCAGCGCCACGCTTGATGGCGGTACGTCGCGGCAACAGGGCAACGATGCGGATGCCATCCAGCAGCACCCAGTCGCCCACCGCCGGCCGTTCGTGGCTGGGGAAGCGCGGGCGCTGCCACTCCGGCAGCGATTCGGCCTTGATCGATGCCTCCGGGCCATCAGCCACCACATAGTGGGTGCGATGCTGCTCGATCACCCG
>NZ_JBFTNR010000547.1:0-2852 GCF_056665995.1 Stenotrophomonas sp. 05L44_2 | reverse complement strand
GGCCTGGTGAAGTCGGAGCTGAAGGCATGAGCACCAATACCTCGACCCTGAGCCACGGGCACGCCGCACACGCGGCGGCCCATGGCCATGACGACCACGAGCACCACGACACCGGCGGCAACACCGTCTTCGGTTTCTGGGTGTACCTGATGAGCGACTGCCTCATCTTCGCCTCGCTGTTTGCCACCTACGTGGTGCTGGCCGGCGGCACTGATGGCGGCCCCGGCGCGAAGGACCTGTTCGAGCTGCCGTTCGTGGCGTGGGAAACCGCGCTGCTGCTGACCTCGTCGCTGACTTTCGGCCTGGGCATGATCTCCATGCACCGCAAGCAGGTCGGCCAGATGTTCCTGTGGCTGGGCATCACCTGGCTGCTGGGCTTCGGCTTCATGTGCATGGAAGTCTATGAATTCCAGCACCTGATCCATCAGGGCTACGGTCCGGACCGCAGTGCGTTCCTGTCGGCGTTCTTCGCCCTGGTCGGTACCCACGGCCTGCACGTCAGCGCCGGCCTGCTGTGGCTGCTGGTGATGTTCGTGCAGCTGAAGAAGTACGGCCTGACCCCGACCAACAAGACCCGCATGGCGTGCCTGAGCCTGTTCTGGCACTTCCTGGACCTGATCTGGATCGGCGTGTTCTCCGTCGTCTACCTCAATGGAGCGCTGTAATGGCACATGACAACCATGCACACGACCACGCCGCCGGCGGCGAAAGCCACGGCACCGTGAAGTCGTACCTGATCGGCTTCGTGCTGGCGGTGGTGCTGACCGTCATCCCGTTCTACATGGTGATGTCGGGTGATTTCTCGCGCACCGTCAACGGTGTGGTAATCGCCATCACCGCGGTGCTGCAGATGCTGGTCCACCTGGTGTTCTTCCTGCACCTGGACCGCTCGTCGGAGAGCCGCTGGAACGTCAACGCTGCGGCCTTCACCGTGGTGGTGATCGGCATCATCGTGGTCGGTACCCTGTGGGTCATGCACAACATGAACGTGCACATGATGCACTGACGTCTTCGCGACATTGCCACGCAGAAAGGCCGCCCCCGGGCGGCCTTTCTGTTTGTTGCGCGATCGCGGGGAACGCATCCACGCATGGCGTGGATCTACCCGTCACCGCGAAGTCCCCGCACAGTAGATCCACGCCATGCGTGGATGCAGTTGCCGTTCAATGCATCCGGGGTATGCAGTAGATCCACGCCATGCGTGGATGCAGTTGCCGTTCAATGCACCCGGAGGATGCAGTAGATCCACGCCATGCGTGGATGCGGTTGCCGTTCAATGCACCCGGAGGATGCAGTAGATCCACGCCATGCGTGGATGCGGTTGCCTCTCAACCCACCTTGCGCAGGAATTCCTCGGCCTCCATCGGCCGCCCCAAGTGGTAACCCTGCAGCTGGTCGCAGCCCAGCTCGCTCAGGTAGTCGCGCTGGGCCTGGGTCTCCACGCCCTCGGCCACCACCTGCAGCTGCAGGGTACGGCCCAGCGCGATGATCGAGGACACGATGGCGGAATCTTCGTCATTGCGTTCAAGGTCATGCACGAACGCCCGGTCGATCTTCAGCTCGGTGGCCGGCATGCGCTTGAGGTACAGCAGGCTGGAATAGCCGGTACCGAAATCATCGATGGCGATGTGCACGCCCATCGCGGTCAGGTCGTTGAGGATCGCCAGGCTGGCCTCGACATCCTTCATCGCCGTGGTTTCGGTGATCTCCAGGGTCAGCCGCGCCGGGTCGATGCGGTGCCGCTGCAGGACTGAACGCACGCTCTCCAGCAGGGCCGGTGAGGCGAATTGCAGCGGCGACAGGTTCACCGCCATCGTCCAATGGCTGTGTCCGCCGTCATGCCAGGCCCGCAGCTGCGCGCACGCCTGGTCCAGCACCCAGTCGCCGATCGGCAGGATCAGGCCGCTGCGCTCGGCGATGGGAATGAACACGTCCGGCGCCAGCAGGCCCAGTTCCGGGTGCTGCCAGCGCAGCAGCGCCTCGGCGCCGGTGGCCGGTGCATCGGCCGCCGGGAATTTCGGCTGGTAGTGCAGCAGCAGCTCGTTGCGCGCGATCGCCTTGCGCAGGTCCTGCAGCAGCCGCAGCTGGCGGTTGGCACTGAGCTGCATCGAGGGAATGAAGAAGGTGTAGCCGTTGCGGCCGGTTTCCTTGGTGTGGTACATCGCCGCATCGGCATGTGCCATCAACTCGCGTTCGTCGCTGGCATCGTCCGGATACAGGGCAATGCCCAGGCTGGCGGTGACCTGCAGCTCGGCCGCGTCCAGCACGAACGGTTCACCTGCCGCGGCGATCACCCGCTCGGCGACCACCACCGCATCATCAGGCGTATCGATGGCCAGCACGATCACGAACTCGTCGCCGCCGAGGCGGGCGAGAGTGTCCTGCGGGCGCAGCTGCGCCCCCAGGCGCTGGGCCACCGCGACCAGCAGGCGGTCACCCAGCTGGTGGCCATAGGCATCGTTGAYGGCCTTGAAGCCRTCCAGGTCGCAGAACATCACCGCCACCGACTGCTGGCGGCGTTGCGCCTTCTCGATGGCCTGCTCGATGCGATCCTGCAGCAGCATGCGGTTCGGCAGCTGGGTCAGCGGGTCGTGCAGTGCGGCCTGGATCAGCTTGTTGTTGGCGTGTGCCAGGGAATCGGCCAGCAGGCCGGTGCGCACGCGCATCTGGCGGTCGAACAGCGAGGCCACCAGGGCGATGCCGAGCGTGGCCAGGGTGGTCACGATCACCAGCACTGCCAGCCAGCGGGGATCGATGCCGCCGCTGCCTATGGCGCCGCAGACGCTGCCTGGCGGGAAGCGCGCGGCGGCCATGCCGGTGTAGTGCATGCCGACGATGGCCAGGCCCATCAC
>NZ_JBFTNR010000546.1:0-2852 GCF_056665995.1 Stenotrophomonas sp. 05L44_2 | reverse complement strand
CTACAGCGGCGGCGCGAGTCCGCGTTGCGGGCGCTGGAGTTCCTGCACGGGTTTTCGCCGCGCCTGGCCGGACCGGTGCTGGACGGCACCGCCGATGCCAACAGCCCCGTGCAATTGCACCTGCACAGTGACGACCCGGAGGCCGTGCATCGCTTCCTGGACGAACATCGCATCCCCGCCGAATCGCGTACGCGGCGCCTGCGGATGGACCGTGAGCGCAACCTGGATGTGCCGGTGTGGGTGTTCAGTGCCGAAGACCTGACCTTCGACCTGGCCGTCCTGCCCTACGATGCGTTGCGCCAGGCCCCGCTGTCGCCGGTGGACGAGAAACCCATGCGGCGGGCCTCGGCCACGCAGTTGCGGCAGCTGCTGGCCGAGATGGAAATCACCGCCTACATCGGCGGTTGATCCTGGTAGAGCCGGGCCTGTGCCCGGCTCTGCGCCAAGAGCAGCCGAGCATGGCCCGGCGCTACTGGAAGATCAGCTGTTCCTGGGCAGGGGTTGCCAATCGTGCCAGCCACGGCACCGCCGCACGGTACGGGTACTCGGCCATCATGCGCGCATGCATCTTCTGCAGGTCATGCAGGTTCCAGGCATGCGAATACACATCCTGGAAGTCATCCGCCCAACCACTGCGCACGCGCGTGCGTTCGCCATCAAGGTTCGGCACCAGGTACCACGGCACCTGCAGGATCTCGGCGAGCGCCTTGTTGCGTACCGCACTCTCGTGCCCCGACCGCTGCAGCTGTTCGATGCGGAAACTCACGCGGCGGCAAGGAAACGGCATGCAGGCACCGGTAGCGTTGATGTAGTCGGCGATGTCGGCGTACATGTCCGCCTGCAGCTTCATCGCCACCGGATCCTGCAGGGTCTGCCGGACCCGCAGCGTTCGCTGGGTGCTGCCGCGGATCTCCGCAGCACTGTAGAAGGGATCACCCGGCGTGGTGCCGCCGTGGCGCACCAGCACGATGCGGTGGATCGCTTCGTCGGTCAGCACCTCCACCCGCACGGCTGCGGCCTCCGGATGGATGCGCGGCTGCGGCACGTTCACCACGCGCCAGAACCCCCACACCATCAACCCCATGCAGACCATCAGCACCAGGCAGGCCAGCGTCCACGTATCCATGTCGTGGGTGAAGTAGCGGATGCGGGCGCGCCACAGGTAGTAGCGCCGATAGGTCATGAAGCGGCTCATGAAGCGATACATTGCAACCTCCTCTGCAATGGCCCCGGCGCGGCGGGGCTCGTTACGCGCACCACACCGGGGCGCCATGGCTTACCAGCCGATGCCCACACCCACGCCCATGCTGCGTTCACCGCTGTTGGTGAAGGCACCATTGAGGCTGAAGGTGGCTGAGCCCTTGTCGTTGAGCACGCGCTGGTAACCCACCGCCATGGCCGACTCGCCCTCGGCGTAGCCCACACCCGCGCCAAGGCGGTTGTAGGTGGCCAGGCCAGCGGTGTTCATGGCCATGGCCGTCTGCGCACTGCTCATCGCCGCCATGCGGTTGAAGCGCTTGTCCATCTTGTCCAGGCGGCGCTCGAAGTTGCTGATCGCACCATCGGTGTACTCGTTGGCGCGGGCCAGCATCTTTTCCAGCTCGGCGGTATCAACCTGCGGCGTGGGCGCGGGCGAGTCATCCTTTTTCGCCTTCGGCTGCGATGCAGGCGAAGCGCCCTCGCCTGCCGAAGCGACCTGCGGCGAACCGCTGGCTTCCGGGCTTGGCATGATCTCTTCGGTCGGCGCCGCCGATGCCGTGGCCATTGCACGCGCCTGCGGCTGGCCGTCCACGCGCTGCTCCAGGCCATCGATGCGACCGTTGAGCTGCTGCTGCGCGGCATGCAACTGGCCACCGTTGACCGCCTCGCGGCTGCCGGCGGCGATCAAGCCGTTGGCGACGTTGGAGATGACCATGCCGTTGGCACCCGCCAGGGTGAGCTGGGCGGTGCCGTCGCTGCGGACGGACGGAGATTCCTGGAACACCGAGCGGAGCTGGGTTTCCACGTGGTCGACACGAGACCCGGTGGTGACTACGGCCGAGTCGAGCGTGGCGAGGGCTTCATTGATGGTGTTCTGCTGCTGGCCCTGGACGTTGAAGCCGGGGCTTGTGACGTTGCCGTTGGCGTCTATGTTGCCGCCGAGGGCAGACAGTGCGCCACGGAGCTGGCCGATGGTGGCGGCGTCGTTGGCGTTGCGGCCGTTGGCTACGTTGACGAGGCGGCGCTGGTATCTGCTATTTCCGAAGGATGCCGTGTCTGCCTCTGTGGCAACGGATCCCATGCCAATGGCGGCGGACCTGACCGCACCGACTTCTGTTCTAGTGACTGCGCCTAGCGCCACGCTATCAGAACCAGCCGTACGTGACCCTACACCGAGAGCGAATGCGCTATCTGCTCCCTGTTCGACCAAGGCCCCTCTCCCCAGAGCAACGGAATTCTTGCCCAAAGCAATCGCAAAAGCGCCAACGGCTGTTCCACCCTCACCTCCATCCTTAGGTGTGGCTTGCGCGGATTCACCAATCGCAACACCAAACGATCCAGCCTTGGCGTCCTCACTCAAATCGTCCCGACCGATTTTGAAGAATCGATGAGTCGATTCAACGCTCGCGATTCGCTGATTAGTCACATACAGCTGACTGCCGTTAACTGCATCAGTACTGAAGGCAGATGAGATATCCCCCGAATCAATCCCAGTCAATCGCGATCCAGCGAAATCAATCGGCCCTCCTCGTTCATCAAGTGCTTGCTGAAGAACATACCTCACGCCTTTATCTGACATGCCCTTCATACGCTCGATCTCATCTCCGTTCCTAGCGATTTCCTGCTTGGCTGCGTACAGCTGACTGCCAGTC
>NZ_JBFTNR010000545.1:0-2854 GCF_056665995.1 Stenotrophomonas sp. 05L44_2 | reverse complement strand
GTGCCACCGCACCTTCCAGGCGATCGCTGATGCGGCCGATGGCTTCACGCACATCGGGGAGAAGCTGCACGGCGTCGGGGCGTGCAGCGAATTCGATCAAGGTGCCATCCACATCGAGGAACAACGCGCAGGCGTCGTCCAGCAATGGAGGTGGCGGACGCAGGGGGAGCGGTTCAGCCATGGCGACCACCATGCCAGCGGCGGCGTGTACGCGGGGTCGAGGTCAGGCTACGGCTGGTGCGGACCAACGGTCCGCACCCACCCGATGGGTGCCGGCGCACCCACCCGCAGCGAGCCATCGCGTCCCGGTGGGTGCCGACCGTTGGTCGGCACGTTGTTCGCAGCAATCAGAACGTGTAGCGCACGCGACCGTAGTAGTACGCACCGTTGCTGCCGATCGGCGACAGCACGTCGTAGGGCAGGTTGCCGAAGTAGTGGATGTCCTCGTTGGAGCGATCCGGGTAGTTGTCGGTCAGGTTCTGCCCACCGATGGCCACGCTCCACTGCGGGGTGATGCGGTATTCCACTTCCGCATCCAGCTGCCACTCGGCCTGGTAGGTCTGGCGGGGAATGTAGCCATCACCGAAGTTGAATACGCGGGTCGCGCTGCCGTAGCGGTTCACCCGGCTGCTCAGCGACCAGTGGTCGTTGCTCCAAGCGGCTGAGAAACTGCCACGGGTGCGCGGGGTGGCGTCGGTCAGCGTATTGGTCTCTTCGATGCCGAACAGCACGTAGTCCGGGTCCAGCGCCTGCAGCTGCGCCGGTGTGGCCAGCACGTTCTTCAGCGTGGTCTTGGTGTAGGCGTAGGTGCCGGTCAACAGCAGCTGGCCATCGCCCAGCGACTGCCGCCAGTTGCTCACCAGCTCGGCGCCGCGGGTGCGCGTGTCGGCGGCGTTGACGAAGAAGCTGGCGCTCTGCAGGCCGCCGACGCCGTAGTTGGTGGCCACGTAATCGGTCAGCGCATCGCCGGTGATGCTCTCGGACAGTGCGATGCGGTCGTCGATGTCGATCTGGAAGAAGTCCAGCGACAGGTCGAAGTGCTCGCCGATGCGGCTGGTGAAGCCGAGCGAGGTGTTCAGCGACTTCTCCGGCTTCAGGTCCTGCGCACCCAGGCCACGGGCGATGGGGTTGTTGACCGAGAGCAGGCGGCCCTGCACCAGCTGGCCGCCGGCGTTGTAACCGGTGGAGGTGGATTCGTAGCCGATCTGCGCCAGCGACGGTGCGCGGAAATTGTTGGAGATCGCGCCGCGCAGGGCGAATGCCGGGGTGAACTCGTAGCGCAGTCCGAGCTTGCCGGTCAGTTCGCCGCCGAAGTCATCGCTGTGCTCGTAGCGCGCGGCCAGGTCGGTGGAGAATTTTTCGCCGAACTGGCTGGACAGGCTGGCGTAGACGCTGGCCACATCGCGCGACAAGGTCGCCGCGTCCTGCGGAGTCAGGCCACCGCCTGCCTGCGAGCCGGTCGGACGATCGGTGTACGGGCCGGCGGCGTAGCTGGCCGGGTCGCCTGGACGGGTCTGGTAGCGCTCGTGGCGGGCTTCGGCGCCCAGGCCCAGGGTGTGGCTGATGCTGTCGCTCTGCGAGAACACGCGGCTCAGGTCGAAGTTGCCCACGGTCTGCGCGTACTCGTAGTCCGCGGTCTTGAAGCGGGTCGGGCTGGTCGGGCCCAGCGAGGCATTCAGCGAATCGCGCAGACGATAGGTGAAGTCGTTCTGGCCGTAATCCAGGCTGCCGTCATAACTCCATTCACCCCACTGCCCACGGATACCGGCCACCGCCTGCACATCGCGGTTCTCGCCTTCGGAGATCGGCCGGTAGCCATTGGGGTAGACCTCCTTCCAGTTGGCATCGCCATCGGGATAGCGGAAGTAGTTCGCGCCTTCGGTATCACGCTGGTTGAAGGTACCGAACGCATAGAACGTCGCGGTCTTGCCCACCGGAATCTCGGTGTTCAGCCACAGATTGATGTCCTTGCTGGCGCCATCGCCGAGCACGTAGTTGCGCTTGCCCTGCAGTGCAAGATTGGCCTCGGTCTGGTCCCACGGCGGAATCTGGTCGAAGCCGGCGCGGTTGGTGCCGTTGCGCTTCTTGTATTCCAGGCCGACGCGCAGGAAGCCGCCGTCTTCGCCCAGCGAGGTGCCGACCTTGGCACTGAGGTTGCCCGTCTGGCCGTCGGTGAGGGTGCGGCCGATCGGCTTGAGGTCGGTGTGGTTGGCGCCGTAGCTGGCTTCGATCTCGCCGCCGTCGCCGCCGTTGTCGAGGATCACGTTGATCACGCCGGCCACGGCGTCAGAGCCGTACAGCGCACCGGCGCCATCGCGCAGTACTTCGATGCGCTTGATGGCGCTGACCGGGATTGCGTTGAAGTCGACCGGCGTGGTGCCCTTGCCGATCTTGCTGTCGGTGTTGACCAGCGCGGTGTGGTGGCGGCGCTTGCCGTTGACCAGCACCAGCACCTGGTCCGGCGACAGCCCGCGCAGCTGCGCGGCGCGCACGTGGTCGGCGCCGCCGGAGTTGGACTGGCGGGGGAAGTTGAACGAGGGCAGCAGGGCCTGCAGGGCGCTGCCCAGCTCGCCATTGACCACGCCGGCCTTGCGGATGTCCTCGGCGGTCAGCACGTCCACCGGCGAGGTGGATTCAAGCACGGTGCGGTCGGCGGCGCGGGTGCCGGTGACGATCACCGTGTCCAGGTTGGTGGCGGCGTCCTGGGCCGAAGCCAGGGCGGGGGACAGGGCGAGCGCGATGGCGAGGCCGAGCGGCGACGCGGACAGGCGGGGGGACATGCGGACTCCAGCAGCAACAACGTGGGGAAGGGGGGGAGATAGTTTCACTTACATCCATCCGGATGAAGCGATAT
>NZ_JBFTNR010000544.1:0-2859 GCF_056665995.1 Stenotrophomonas sp. 05L44_2 | reverse complement strand
CTCGATGCTCATTTGATCTTGGCTGGAGGCGCAAACCAAAGCCAGTTGCGCGCCGTCATTACTTGAGATAGTGTCCGCCGCATTGCAAGGGGAACGTGACTGTCACTCTTAAGCGCAGCTATCGCAGCGCGGGTAGTTCGTGCGTAAAGCGCAATGAATGAGGCTCTATTGGCAGCATTTGTCCAGGCGATGTCTCATTGCTATCCGATAAGCCCTGAAGTTGTCTTGTTGCAGACTTAGTAGTCACCGGATCATGTCTGGCCGCTCAGCCAGCGCTACATGGAGACGTACGTGTCATTGCATTCCAAAGTCATCAGTGCTGTCCTCAATCTATTTTTGCTGACACTCGCTGCCGCTGCTCAAGCACAGACTGGCGCGCCACTGACCTCATCGCAGGCGGGCGTCTTCTACGAAGACAAGCTCAAGGGCCTGAGCGAACTCACGGTGTTGGGTAACGACCTGTTCGGTGACAGGGTCAGCCTCTATACGGGCGGCATCCAGTTCACCCAGGTTGATGTTGATCTACCTGGAAACAACGCATTGCCAATGCGGTTCTCGCGCACATTGAAAATGGGCGGGCGCCGGGACACCCTCAAATCGATGAGGGACTGGGATTTTGACCTGCCCTACATCTCAGGCATGTTTGGGCAGAGTGGCTGGGTGTCCATGGTGCCGGGCGAGCCACTACGTCGTTGTTCGATCCCACTGAATTCACCTCAGCAGGCCAGCGCTCCATCCGAGTATGTGAGTGGCGGGCAAGGAAACGTCGGCTTCTCCTTTGATCCGCACTTTTTCTGGGGCGGGCTCTCCCTGAGCCTTCCCGGGAGCGACAGCAAGCCCATGATCATCATGGCTGCGGGTGCCAAGCAACCTACGGACGGTCGTGCCTATCACTGGACCACCGCTGATCGCTGGGTGTTTTCCTGCCTTCCGAGCACCAGCAACGGCGAGAGCGGGGAGGCCTTCATGGCGCATGCCCCCAATGGGGACAGGTACTGGTTTGACCGCATTGTGGCTATACCCCGCGGAACCATGACCGCGAACTACGGTAATGGCTTCTTCAACTACACGAGCACGATGGGACTGCGTGAGTTCCGCGCGTTGCCGACCCGTATCGAGGACAGGAACGGCAACTTCATTACCTTCACCTACTCCCCAAGTCAGGTCGTGATGAGCGCGAGCGACGGCCGCTCCATTACGGTGAACTCAGGGGCTGACGGGGTACAGAGTGTCGTCGCCAATGGCCGCACTTGGAACTATGAGTACACCGGCAGCACTGTCGATCGCAAGCTCACCCGCGTGGCACTTCCAGATGGATCGAGTTGGTCATTTGATGCCGGAGCTGCGTTCGATAACCCCATTGGCGGCTGGAGGAACTGTGCAGACTTTGTGCCGTTCACACCTGGTCCAAGCTCATCCGCAACGGTGGTCATGACTCATCCTTCAGGAGCCAGGGGCACATTTGAAATGAGCTACCGACTTCATGGCAGAACCAATGCGCCGAACACCTGCCGGCCCTTCACGCAGATCTTCTATCCGGTGGAGTCCCACCTCCTGACCGTGCTGGCACTGGATCGCAAGGTCATCTCAGGGCCCGGGCTCGCGACCATGACATGGAGCTACCAGTACACGCCGCTTGCTGCGAGCCTGGACACTGGACAACATGTCTACTGCTCGACTACGCCGTGCCCCGAGACGCGCGCACTCACCGTTACTCGCGAGGACGGCAGCTGGGATCGCTTCACCTTCAGTCAGAAGTACGGAGATCTCGAAGGCCAGCTGCTGAGTGAGGAACGCGGGAATACGCAGGGAGTGCTGCGGCGGATAGACACCCAGTACCGGCGTAGCTCGGACGGCAGCTATGCCCGGATTGGCAGCAATCCCTGTTGGTCATGCTCGAAGGAAGAAGAGCTACCCAAGCCATTGGAGTCACGCACCACCACGCAGGATGGAAATACATTTCTCTATCGCGTGGATCAGTTTGACGCTTATGCAAGGCCGCTGAAGATCACGCGATCCAGCTCGCCCTGAGGGTGAGCTACGACAGGCAGTCGAATGGCAGCGCTCGTGCGCTGCGTCCCACAATTTAGGGAAGCGTATGGCACGTAAATCGCCTCGTAGAAGCACATACCCGCACAAGACGCTGCTCGCAGCTGCTCTGGTTGCAACGGCCAGCCTTCCACAAGCCTGGGCCGCCACTACCTTGGAAACCCTGAGCTACCATGACAACGAAAGCTCGTGGATTCTGGGTCAAGTTGCTACTCGTGCGATCAATGGCGTCCTCGCCGATCAGGCGACGTTCGATCCTGTCACCTCTCGACCCACGCAGTTCTGGGCATTTGGGAAGTTGACCCAATCGCTTGGCTACAACACTGATGGCACCATCGCATACGTGCGCGATGGAAATGGGAACACTATCGTGCTGGGCTCTTGGAAGCGCGGTGTTCCGCAGCTGATCAGCTTCCCTGATGGCACAACGCAAAGCGCTGTCGTGGATGATCGCGGCTGGATTAGCCAAGTCACCGATCAGAACGGGTTCTCGACCGGATATCGCTATGACGCGATGGGACGGGTGGCGGGCATTGACTACCCGAGTGGAGATAGCACCGCCTGGAGCCCGATGAACCAGAGCTTTGTTCAGGTCATGGGCGACGAGTACGGCGTTGCGGCTGGCCATTGGCGAAAAACAACCATTACTGGAAACCGAGTTTCCATCGCGTACTACGACGCACTGTGGCGACCGTTGATTGTCTCGGAGTACGACGCCGCCGACCCAGGCACCATCAGATTCACAGGCAGGGAGTACGACAACGAAGGCAGGACGGTGTTCTCCTCCTATCCTGCAGCAACAGCCAATAG
>NZ_JBFTNR010000543.1:0-2867 GCF_056665995.1 Stenotrophomonas sp. 05L44_2 | reverse complement strand
GCTGGAAGGCGATGTGACCGACAGCACCACGGTCACCGTCGGCTACCAGACCCAGGACAACAACCCGGTGGGCTCGACCTGGGGCACCGTGCCGTTCTTCGACAGCCAGGGCAACTTCGCCCATCTGCCGCGCTCGACCAACCTGGCACCGAAGTGGAGCTACTGGCAGCGCGAGACCAGCACGGTGTTCGCCAACCTGGAGCAGCGCTTCGGTGACAACTGGCTGCTGAAGATCAACACCGCCTACACGCGTGGCAACGTGCAGAACATGCGCCTGTACGGCACCGGCAATCCCGATCCGGTGACCGGCGCGGGCATCTACCTGCGCACCGCCGCCGGCGATTCGGAAGACACCCGCCGCAACGTCGACGCCTACCTGACCGGCACCTTCAACCTGTGGGGCCAGCAGCACGACGTGACCGTGGGCGCGCAGTGGGCCGACCTGGAAGGCACCACCAACACGCTGGCGCTGAACTATCCGCGCGACTGGGCTCGTTGCGGCAGCGAGCGCTGCTACTACATTCCCAACGTGCACACCTGGGATGGCGACATCTCCGAAGTGACCTACACCCTCACCGGCGCACGCCGCGTGGCCAAGACCACGCAGAGCGGCTTCTACCTGGCCACCCGCCTGCGCCTGGCCGATCCGCTGGCGCTGATCGCCGGCGCACGCCTGAGCCGCTGGCAGACCCAGACCCGCGCCTACAACGCGGCCGGTGCCTACACCGCCACCAGCGGCGCGTACAAGGTGAGCGATGAAATCACCCCGTACGTGGGCCTGGTGTATGACATCACCCCGAACGTGGCGGCCTATGCCAGCTACACCGAGATCTTCAACCCGCAGAACTACAAGGACCGCAACGAGAACCTGCTGGCGCCGGTGCAGGGCTCCAACCTGGAAGCGGGCCTGAAGACGCAGTGGTTCGACGGTCGCCTGACCGCCAACGCGGCGGTGTTCGAAGCCAAGCAGGACAACTACGCGGTGCGTGACATGAGCGTGCCGGAAGGCTCACTCAGCGACGGCAGCTCGGCCTACATCGGCGTCAACGGCACCAAGGCGCGCGGCTGGGAGGTGGACGTCAACGGCGAGATCCTGCCGGGCTGGACGGTCAATGCCGGCTATACCCACGTCAAGGTGACCCGCGCGGCCACCGACCTGCTGTACGCCAATCCGGCCGAAAACCTGCTGCAGCTCAACACCCAGCTGCAGCTGCGCGGCGCGCTGGAACGCCTGAGCATCGGCGGTGGCGTGCAGTGGCAGAGCAAGGTGCAGGGCTACAACATCCCCTACCCGCTCGGCGGCACGGTGACGGTGAACCAGCCGGCGTATGCGCTGGTGCAGTTCAACGCCAACTACCGCATCAGCGACAACTGGACGGCGACGCTGAGCGTGCGCAACGCGCTGGACAAGACCTACTGGGCCAACCTCGACTACAACAACTATGGCGAACCGCGCTTCGTGGCGGCCAGCCTGCGCTGGAAGTTCTRAGCAACCCGGGAACGGTGGGTTCCGACCATTGGGGGGTGCCCACTGTTGGGGGTGGGTGCCGACAGTTGGGGGGCCCACTGTTGGGGGTGGGTGCCGACCGTTGGGGGTGGGTGCCCACTGTTGGGGGTGGGTGCCGACCGTTGGTCGGCACGCTTCTGACGCTCCGCCACGACCCACGGTCGTGGCCCACCTGAATGGGCCCGCCTTCGCGCGGGCCTTTTCTTTGCTGCACTGCGGGTTGCACACCCCTCCGTAATTATGGCGTAATTATTCCAACGCCATTCGGAAGTCCGTCGATGAACCCGAGTTGGGACACGCTGGAGCGGGGCCGCCAGGCGCGGCTGGAACGCGCCGCGCCATGGGCCAAGGGCCACGAGGTGGCGGCTGGCGATGTCGCCGAGCTGCTGCACGCGCTGCTGGAGCCGGGCGACAAGGTCTGCCTGGAAGGCAACAACCAGAAGCAGGCCGACTTCCTCGCCCAGACGCTGGCCGACCTCGACCCGGCACGGGTGCATGACCTGCACATGGTGCAGTCGGTGCTGTCCCTGCCTTCGCACCTGGATGTGTTCGAACGCGGCATCGCCTCCAGGCTGGACTTCTCCTTCTCCGGGCCGCAGTCGGTGCGGCTGGCCAACCTGGTGGCCGAAGGACGCATCCAGATCGGTGCCATCCACACCTACCTGGAACTGTTCGGCCGCTACTTCATCGACCTCACTCCGCGTGTGGCACTGGTCGCGGCGCAGGCTGCCGACCGCCACGGCAATCTCTACACCGGCCCCAACACCGAAGACACGCCGGTGATCGTGGAGGCCACCGCATTCGGTGGCGGCATCGTCATCGCCCAGGTCAACGAGATCGTCGACACCCTCCCCCGCGTCGATATTCCTGCCGACTGGGTCAACTTCGTGGTGCAGGCGCCGCGCCCGAACCATATCGAACCGCTGTTCACCCGCGATCCGGCACAGATCTCCGAGATCCAGGTGCTGATGGCGATGATGGCGATCAAGGGCATCTACGCCGAGTACGGGGTGAACCGGCTCAACCATGGCATCGGTTTCGATACAGCAGCAATCGAACTGCTGCTGCCGACCTACGCCGAGTCGCTGGGGCTGAAGGGAAAGATCTGCCAGCACTGGGCGCTCAATCCGCACCCGGCGCTGATTCCAGCCATCGAATCGGGTTTCGTCAAATCCGTGCACTCGTTCGGGTCGGAACTGGGCATGGAGAAGTACATCGCCGCGCGCGGGGATGTGTTCTTCACCGGCGCCGATGGTTCGATGCGCTCCAACCGCGCGTTTTCGCAGACCGCAGGGCTGTATGCCTGCGACATGTTCATCGGCTCCACCCTGCAGATCGACCTGCAGGGCAACAGCTCCAC
>NZ_JBFTNR010000542.1:0-2871 GCF_056665995.1 Stenotrophomonas sp. 05L44_2 | reverse complement strand
GGCTGACAGCCCGCACCCCACCGCCCAGAATCAGGCCATCGAACCTGGGAGGGTAGGTGATGGCCTCGACGGCAACAGTACAGGACGGCTGGATGGCGCGCGCCGCGCTGCGCTCGGCCGCCTGGGCGGAAAAGTGGTTCCCCGATGCGTACGTATTCGCGGTGCTCGGCGTGGTCATCGTCGCGCTGGCGGCGATGGGCTTCGGCGCCACCCCGCGGGCCACCGCCAGCGCCTTCGGCGACGGCTTCTGGAGCCTGATTCCCTTCACCATGCAGATGGCCTTCGTGGTCATCGGTGGTTATGCGGTAGCCACTGCACCGGTGGTCGCGCGCTTCATCGACTACCTGGCCCGGGTGCCACGCACCGGTCGTGGTGCCGTGGTGTACGTCGGCCTGGTCAGCATGCTGGCCTCGCTGCTCAGCTGGGGCTTCTCGCTGGTGTTCGGCGGCCTGCTGGTGCGCGCGCTGGCCCGCCGCACCGAGCTGCGCATGGACTATCGGGCTGCCGGTGCCTCGGCCTACCTGGGCCTGGGCGCGGTGTGGGCGATGGGCCTGAGTTCGTCGGCGGCACAGCTGCAGGCCAACCCGGCCAGCATGCCGCCGGGGCTGCTGGAGATCACCGGCGTGCTGCCGTTCACCGAAACCATCTTCCTGTGGCAGTCGATCGCGCTGACCTCGGTGTTGATCGTGGTTTCGCTGCTGATCGCCTGGCTGACCGCGCCGGCCGCCGGCAGTGCGCGTACCGCCGAAGATTTCCCCGGCGCGGCGCAGGCCGAACCGGAGCCGCTGCAGCGCCGCACCCGCCCGGGCGAATGGCTGGAGTACAGCCCGTTGTTGACCGTGCTGCTTTCGCTGCTGGCCTTCGGCTGGCTGTTCAACGAGTTCGCCAACAAGCCATTGGTCAGCGCGATCGCCAACCTCAACACCTACAACTTCATGTTCATCTCGCTGGGCCTGCTGCTGCACTGGCGCCCGCGCAGCTTCCTCAACGCGGTGGCCAAGGCGGTACCGAGCACCACCGGTGTGCTGATCCAGTTCCCGCTGTACGGCGGCATCGCGATGATCCTCACCCACGCTGCCGGTGGCGACGGTGAGACGCTGGCGCACCGGCTGTCGAGCCTGTTCGTGCACGTGGCCAGCACCGATACGTTCGCGCTGGTGATGGGCGTGTACTCGGCGGTGCTGGGCTTCTTCGTACCGTCCGGTGGCGGCAAGTGGATCATCGAAGCGCCCTACGTGATGCAGGCCGCGAACGAGCTGAAGGCGCACCTGGGCTGGGCGGTGCAGGTCTACAACGCGGCCGAAGCGCTGCCGAACCTGATCAATCCRTTCTGGATGCTGCCACTGCTGGGCGTGCTCGGCCTGAAGGCCCGCGACATCGTCGGCTTCACGTTCATCCAGCTGCTGGTGCACATCCCGCTGGTGCTGGGGTTGCTGTGGCTGCTGGGCATGACCCTGGCCTACGTGCCGCCGGTGATGCCGTAGCGCAAGCACGGGGTCATGTGGGGTCAGAACCTCTCCGCTGGAGAGGATCCGACCCGGGGTCAGATCCCTTTCGAAGGAAGGGCTCTGACCCCGGAGACCCTCAGCCAGCCGCCGCCTGCTTCTCGATCTCGGCCTTGCGCAGCAGGAAGCGCTGCAGCTTGCCGCTGGGCGTCTTCGGTAGTTCCGTCACGAACGCCATTTGGCGCGGGTACGCATGGGCGGACAGCCGGCGTCGCACATGCTGCTGCAGTTCCTGGGCCAGCGTGTCGCTGCCGCTGAACCCCGCGCGCAGGATCACGAACGCCTTGACGATCTCGGTGCGCTCTGGATCGGGTACGCCGATCACCGCCGTTTCCGCCACCGCAGGGTGTTCCATCAGCACGCTCTCCACATCGAATGGACCGATGCGATAGCCCGAGGAGGTGATCAGGTCGTCCGAGCGACCGATGAAACTGATCGAGCCGTCGTCCTCGCATTCCACCGAATCACCGGTGAGGTAGTAGCGATCGCCCAGCGCCGGTGTGTCGGCACCGTAGTAGCCGGTGAACCACATGATCGGCGACTGCTRCAGGTCTATGGCGAGGATGCCGGGCGTGCGCGGCGGCAGTTCGTTGCCGGCATCATCCAGTACCGCCACGCGGTAACCGGGCATCGCAAAGCCCGATGATCCCGATCGCACGGCGTGGTTCAGTGCGTGGTGGTTGTTGACCACCATGCCGGTCTCGGTCTGGCCGTAGTGGTCGAGCACCGTGGTGCCCAGATGGGCGGCGAACCAACGGGCGATCTCCGGGTTCAGCGGTTCGCCGGCGCTGCTCACCACCCGCAGCTTGCCGTTGATGGCCGCACTGGCCTCGGGCCCGGCGGCGATGATCTGCCGGTACGCTGTGGGCGAGCCGGCAAGATTGGTGACACCCAGCCGCGCGACGATGTCGTTCAGCCCCTGCACGCTGAAACCGGCTTCGCTGAAGGTGGTGGCCTGGCCCAGCAGCAGCGGGCCGATCACGGCGTAATACAGCCCATAGGCCCAGCCGGGATCGGCGATGTTCCAGAACACGTCCTCTGGGCGCAGGTCCACGGCCAACTGCATGTAACTGGCAAAGGCCAGCAATGCGCGCAGCGGCACCGGCACGCCCTTGGGGCTGCCGGTGGTGCCGGAGGTGGACAGCAGTGCCATCAGCGCATCGCCGCGCAGCATCACCGGCGCGAAATCAGGTGYAGCATCGGCGGTGCGTGCGGTCCAGTCGATGTCGCCGGCACGTAGTGTCTGCTCCGGTGCCAGGAGGGTGGCGACCGGCGGGCAGCCATCGACCTCGTCCAGCTTGCTGCGGTTTGCGCTGTCGGTCACCACCAATGCGGCGGTTTGCGCTGTCGGTCACCACCAATGCGG
>NZ_JBFTNR010000541.1:0-2872 GCF_056665995.1 Stenotrophomonas sp. 05L44_2 | reverse complement strand
GCGTTCCACCGATGGCGCCGTGGGGCATCGGCATCACGCCAAAATCGCGTGCGATAATCGCCCTAACCGGTCATTCACCCAGCCTGCGTCATAAGCAGGCCGACGCCTGCCCGCCGTCACTGCCCGCAGCCGCCCGGGATGCCGTTGGCCCCCGCCACGCCTGGCGCGCGCGGGGCTTTCCCCGCCTCCGCGCGGGTTTTTCGCAATGAGGTTCATGCAACGTGGACGAGACGACGAGAGTTCCGGCCCTGTGCCGTGTGCTGGTGGTCCTGCTCGGCATCCTGGTGACCCTGTTCGGCCTGGCTCTGCTGGTCGGCGGTGTACGCCTGGTGCAGCTGGGGGGCAGTTGGTATTTCCTGCTGATGGGTGCGGTGTCGGCGGTAGCCGGCGTGCTGCTGGCGATGCGCCGGCCGAACGGTGCGCTGCTGTACGGCCTGGCCTTCCTGGCCACGCTGTTGTGGGCGCTGGTGGATGCCGGCTGGAATTTCTGGCCGCTGGTATCGCGGCTGGTGATGCCGGCGGTGCTGGCCCTTCTGGTCGCCCTGGCGTGGCCGGTGCTGCGCCGCAGCCGAGGCCAGGTTGCCGGTCGCGGCGCCTATGGCGTAGCCGCCGTGCTGCTGGTTGGCCTGCTGGGCACTGCGGTGTCGGCGTTCCAGCCGCGCCCGGTACAGACCGCGCAGGGCACGACGCCGCCGGTGGTGCCGGTGGCCAAGGGTGCTGAGCAGCACGACTGGATGCACTGGGGCAACACCACCGCCGGCACCCGCTTTGCCGCGCTGGACCAGATCACCCCGGCCAACGTGAAGGAACTGCAGGTTGCCTGGACGGCGCGCACCGGCGATGTGCCGGAAAGCAACGGTTTCGGTGCCGAGGACCAGAACACCCCGCTGCAGATCGGCGACACCCTGTTCCTGTGCACCCCGCACAATCAGGTAATCGCCATCGATGCCGATTCCGGCAAGCAGCGCTGGGCCTTCGACCCCAAGGCCACCGCGCCGAACTGGCAACGCTGCCGCGGTCTGGGCTATTTCGACGCAACCAGCGCACCGTCTGCTGCAGATGCAGCCGCTCCGGCACCTGCGCCGCTGCCGGCCGCCGAAACGGCCAGCACGGGCCCGGCGCTGTGCGAGAAGCGCATCCTGATGACCTCCATCGATGCGCGCCTGTTCGCGCTGGATGCGAAGACCGGCGCGCTGTGCCCGGACTTCGGCAGCAACGGCGTGGTCGACCTGAAGGCCGGCATGGGCGAGATCAAGCCGGGCTTCTACACCCTCACCGCCGCACCGTTGGTAGCCGGCGAACTGATCGTGGTCGGTGGYCGCGTGGCCGACAACATCGAAGTGGGTGAGCCGTCCGGCGTGGTGCGTGCCTACAACGTGCGCACCGGCGCACTGGCCTGGGTCTGGGATCTTTCCAGGGAAACCCCGGACGTGCCGCTGGATCCGTCGATCCACTACACGCGCGCCACGCCGAACGTGTGGACCTCGATGGCCTACGACCCGCAGCTGGGCCTGGTCTACCTGCCCACCGGCAACACCACGCCTGACCAGTGGGCCGGCGAGCGCACCCCGCAGGATGACAAGTACAGTTCGGCGGTGGTTGCGCTGGACGTGGCCACCGGCAAGGAGCGCTGGGTCTACCAGACCGTGCACCACGATCTGTGGGACTACGACCTGCCCGCGCAGCCGACCCTGACCGACGTGCCCGACGGCAAGGGCGGCACGCTGCCGGCCCTGCTGCAGATCACCAAGGCCGGGCAGATCTTCATGCTCAATCGCCAGACCGGCGTGCCGATCAGCGAAGTGCGCAACATACCCGCGCCGCAGGGCAATGCGCAGGGCGAACGCTATGCCGCCACCCAGCCGCTGTCGGTGGGCCTGCCGCAGATCGGCGCGCAGACGCTGACCGAGTCGGACATGTGGGGCGCCACCCCGATCGACCAGATGCTGTGCCGCATCCAGTTCAAGCAGTTCCGCTACGACGGCATGTACACGCCGCCGGGCGAAGACCTCGCGCTGCAATGGCCCGGTTCGCTGGGTGGCATGAACTGGGGCAGCGCCTCGGTCGACCCCACCACCGGCTACCTGTTCGTCAATGACATGCGCCTGGGCCTGTGGACCAAGCTGATCCCGCGCGCGCAGATGACCAGCGGCGACGGTGGCGTGGAAATGGGTGCGGCCTCGCAGACCGGTACGCCGTACGGCTCGCTGCGCGACCGCTTCCTGTCCAAGCTGGGCATTCCCTGCCAGAAACCGCCGTTCGGCACGATGTCGGCGATCAACCTGGCCACCCGCCAGCTGGTCTGGCAGGTGCCGGTGGGCACGGTGAAGGACACCGGGCCGATGGGCATCAAGATGGGCCTGCCGATTCCGATCGGCATGCCGACCCTGGGCGGTTCGCTGGCCACGCAGTCCGGCCTGCTGTTCTTCGCCGGTACGCAGGATTACTAYCTKCGCGCCTATGACAGCCGCACCGGCGAGGAAGTGTGGAAGGCCCGCATGCCGGTTGGCAGCCAGGGCACGCCGATGACCTACGTCTCGCCGAAGACCGGTCGCCAGTACGTGGTGATTTCCGCCGGTGGCGCACGCCAGTCACCGGACCGTGGCGACTACGTGATCGCCTACGCGCTGCCCGAGCGCAAGTGACCGGCGCCATGCGGCGCAGCCTCGCAGGCTGCGCCGCGTGGGTACCGGTTGCTGGTTCGAGCCCTTACCATGCGAGGTCGAACCCGATGAAAGCTGCTGCCATGCCTGCCGTTCCTCCCAGCCGTCGMCCCAAGCGCSCCCCTGCCCCRCCGCAGGATCGYGGSCTSRSCCAYGAGCTGATGCAGCWGATCCAGGACAACCAGGGCGATCCGGAYTTCATGTTCATG
>NZ_JBFTNR010000540.1:0-2876 GCF_056665995.1 Stenotrophomonas sp. 05L44_2 | reverse complement strand
CGATGGGCATTGATCCATGCAGAGGCGCAGTACGTCTTGCCACCCTCGATGGCGATGTCGTACTCGGTACCCCACCAAGCCATCGCACCAGCGGCCAGAACACCACCCGTGACAGATCCGAGCCCGAATATGCCCTTCGGATGCCAATTGTCATCACCGGTGGGATTGCCCAGCTCGGACCAGCGTGCGCCGGGATTGCTTCCCCAGCCCCAACCCGAGCGCTGCCAGAACGGGAAGGTGGTGTTCATCAGCAGGTTGCCGCCCGATCCGAGGTTCTTGACCTGCGCCTGCATGCTGGTAACCACCGCCGCATCCGCCTTGCCGCCCAACGATGCCTGCACGCCATCCACGCGCCCGGACAGCGCCGTCATCTGCGTTCCCTGCTGGCTCACTTGGCTT
Source organism: Stenotrophomonas sp. 05L44_2 (assembly GCF_056665995.1). Classification (NCBI taxonomy): domain Bacteria; kingdom Pseudomonadati; phylum Pseudomonadota; class Gammaproteobacteria; order Lysobacterales; family Lysobacteraceae; genus Stenotrophomonas; species Stenotrophomonas sp. 05L44_2. Next base: position 2,477 of record NZ_JBFTNR010000540.1, on the reverse strand, counting down.
TTCAGCTGCGAGAAGCCGCTGGCCGATACATCCCCCACCTGGGTCTTGAGCTGGGTCAGGTCACGTGCGGTGGTGTCCAGCTTGCTGCCCTGCTGCGCAACGGACGTGCTGAGCCCGCTGATCGCCGAGGCATTGGCATCATTGGCCAACTGATCGGTGATGTCGTACACCTGCACGCTGTCCACGCGTACCTGGCCGTTGTCCGGATAGGCGTACACATTCAGCCGCCACGCATCGATGCCGCTGTTGAACGCATCGAAATCAAACGTGCGGGTCTCGAATGCCTCCACAGCGAACACGGCACGCAGGTCCTGGTTGGACTGCTGCCCGGCGACGCTCCTGCGATACATCCGCACCATCAGGTTGTTCGCCCCACCTGCGCCACAGGCACGTACGACCACGCGCAATCGACGTGCACCATTGATTGGCACCCACTTGCCGCCATTGGGCTGCAGTGTTGGATTCACACTGGTATATCGATTGAGCAGCACGCCCGGACGGCCGTCGCCATTGACCGTGCTCCACACTGCACCGTTGGCGGCTGCCGATGCGGTCCAGCCTCCCAGGCCCTCTGCGAAATCGGGATTGGGCAGCAGACCGCTGCCGGTGTTGAGTACGCCCTTCAGCCCGCTGGACAGGTCGGTGAGCTGCTGTGCCTGCGCATCGACCTTCGCCCCCTGCTGATCCACCTTCGTGGTCAGCGCAGTCACCGCCGTTGCGTTGGCAGCGGCGCTCTGCTGGGCAGCGTAGGCATCGGTGACATCGATCATGCGGATGTCATCAACCTGGACGCGCACCCCCACTTCCCGTGTGCCGTTTCCACCCGGGATGCTGACGAGCATCCGCCACTTCGCGGCAGAGACCGCCGTATTCATGTAGCCGCTGACCTTGGTCCACCCATCCTTGCGCAGGGAGGCAAGGGCGTAGGCCTGCAATGGCCACGAGCTTTCCGCGTTGGCTTCGTTCGTGGTCTGCCAGCCCACCCTGATGGAGCCTCCGGTCGGCTGGATGCTGTCCGGATGCAGGCGCGCGTAGTACTCCACGTAGATGCGACGATTGCCGGTGATTGGGGTCCACTGGCCAACGTACATGTCCGCATTCGTGTTCGGGCTGGTGTTGGCTGCGACATTCACATCCAGGCCACGCTCACCGGTCCGGCGCGCATCGGTGCGGGCGGTGTAGATCGTGCCCGCCGCACTACCCAGCAGTTGGCCGTCCTGGAAGGTTTCGAACGCCCCCAGCGGGAACAGGCTGTCGCTTCCGTTGAGAACCGACTGCACATCCGACTGCAGCTTGACCACATTGGCCGCACTGCTGGTGATGCGGTCGCCAAGCTGCACCACGTCGGTGCGCAGGTTGGAGATCGCCGTGGCATTACCTGCGATGTCCTGTGCATCGGTGATGTCATAGAGCTCGACGCGGTCGAACAACACCTTGCCATTCGCATTGGTCAGGTGCACCTGCGGCATCACTTCATTGCGATCCAGCCCAGCCGACCACTCCGCTGTGTAGGTTCTCCAGGCACCGTCGGTCAGGTTCAGTGTCACGTCCGCATGGCTTTCGCCAACACCCGTGGTGCGCACCCTCAGGCGGCATACCAGCGTCGCCGTTGCGCCATCAAAGGCGCGGGCGATCATCACCATCCGGTACCGGCGTGACTTGCCGGCAGCCACCGGCAGCCACCGGGAGTCATTGGCTGTGATTACCGGGTTCTGGCCGGCCTGCGGGCCGTGCGTCATCAACAACGCATCGCCGCCTTGGCCAGAGGCCTTAACCCATTCCACGGTGTTTGCCGGCAGCGTGCGGGTCAACGTCCACCACGCGGCACTGCCGGCGAAGGTGCTGTTGCGCAGCAGGTTGTCATTGCTCACCACGGAGGTATCGATCCGTGCACCCAGGCTGGTGATGCTGTCTGCCGCAGATGCCAGGTCGGTACCGAGCTTGCCCACGTCGGTGCGCAGCCCGGTCAGCGCTTCGGCATTGGCCCGCGACGCACGATCCAGCGCCGACGAGTCCTGCGATCCGGTCGGTACACCATTGAGCAGGGTGATGGTCATTTCCACCCATAGGCCAACGCGGCTGGCATCCAGCGGGGGCGGAGACAGGATCTGCCTGCCGCCACCGGCGCCACTCTTCCTGCGCCCGACCATCACCAGCATCCGTCCGCCGGAAAGCGCCGCAAGGTTCTCCTGCGAAAGACCGGCATCAAGCAGGCGGGTGCGCAGGCCGATGGTGTCGGCGTTGGTGCCGCTGCTGATCGCCCCCACCGCGTCCGACGTATAGGCGATGAAGTACTGGTTGTCCTTCAGGGTTTCGTCGTACCAGGAGTTGAAACGGGCCGATTCAGCTTGCAGATTGCCGTACGTGTCGAATACGGCGGTACTGCTGATGCTGTTGTCCGCATTGATCACCCCTACCCGCAGGCCGCGGTTGGCGCCCATGCCGGCCACGATGCTGCCGTTGGCGCGATACACACC
>NZ_JBFTNR010000539.1:0-2877 GCF_056665995.1 Stenotrophomonas sp. 05L44_2 | reverse complement strand
GATGACAAGGGGGCAGTCCGGAGCGAAGGCTCCGGACCGCAATCGTTGACCCGCGCGCCCCGGCCCGCCCACACGCCTGACGTCAAAAGAACCCATAGCCCGTCCCCAAAACCAAGCCACCCAAAAACAAAACCCCACCCACATAACGCCCATTCCAACCACAACCCCAGACAGGCGTACAATCCGCAAAGTCGTTAACACGACATGCAGTACGTCTTCAGGGCGGGGTGCAATTCCCCACCGGCGGTAGGTGCGCAAGCACGAGCCCGCGAGCGCCCCGGCCTTACCGTCGGGGGTCAGCAGATCYGGTSCAATGCCRGAGCCGACGGTCATAGTCCGGATGARAGAAGACGGTGCCACAGGGCCTTTGCGGCCCTGCGCCCGCCTGTTTGCCTTGCGGCGTTTTTCGCTCACTTTTCGCGGAGAACGTTACTTGTTTACTGGAATCATCGAAGGCGTCGGCCGTCTGGCCGCACGCGAATCCATCGGCGGCGATGTCCGCTTCACCTTCAACGTCGGCAGCCTGCCGTTCGACAACGTGCAGATGGGCGAGAGCATCGCCATCAACGGCGTCTGCCTCACCGTCATCGCGTTCGACGCCGGCAGCTTCCAGGCCGATGCGTCCACCGAGACCCTGGGCCTGACCACGCTCGGCCAACTGGCCGAAGGTGCGGTCATCAACCTCGAACGTGCCATGCGCCCGACCGACCGCCTTGGCGGCCATCTGGTCAGCGGCCACGTCGACGGCCTCGGCCAGGTCCTGTCCATCCATGAAGATGCGCGTGCCCAGCGCTGGCGTTTCGCCGCGCCGGCCGCCCTGCGCCGCTACATCGCCAAGAAGGGCTCGATCTGCGTGGACGGCGTCAGCCTCACCGTGAACGAAGTGGACGAGGAAGGCTTTGAAGTGGCGCTGATCCCGCACACCGTGGCCAATACCGCGTTCTCCGCCACCGGCGTGGGCAGCGCGGTGAACCTGGAAATCGACCTGGTCGCTCGTTATGTCGAGCGGTTGCTGGGTGAAGGAGCCCGCGCATGAACTTCGCCCCCATTCCCGACATCCTGGAAGACATCCGCCTCGGCCGCATGGTCGTCATCGTCGATGACGAAGACCGCGAGAACGAAGGCGACCTGATCATGGCCGCCGAGCTGGTCAAGGCCAGCGACATCAACTTCATGGTCACCCATGGCCGCGGCCTGGTGTGCCTGCCGCTCACCCGCACCCGCGCCGCCGACCTCGGCCTGGCGCCGATGGTGCAGGCCAATACCGCGCAGTTCCAGACCAACTTCACCGTCAGCATCGAAGCGGCCGAGGGCGTGACCACCGGCATYTCSGCMCACGACCGCGCGCACACCATCCGCACCGCGGTGAAGCCCAATGCCAAGCCGKCSGACCTGCACCAGCCGGGCCACATCTTCCCGCTGATTGCCCAGCCSGGTGGCGTGCTGACCCGCGCCGGCCACACCGAAGCCGGCGTCGACCTGGCCATGCTGGCCGGGCTGGAACCGGCCGGTGTGCTGGTGGAGATCCTCAACCCGGACGGCAGCATGGCGCGCCGCCCGGAGCTGGAAGTGTTCGCCCGCGAGCACGGCCTGAAGATGGGCTCCATCGCCGACCTGATCGCCTATCGCCTGGCCACCGAAAAGACCGTCGAGCGCGTGGACGAGCGTGATATCGACACCGAGTTCGGCCCGTTCAAGCTGGTCACCTACCGCGACCGCATCGCCCACGACCTGCATTTCGCCCTGGTCCGCGGCACCCCGGATGCGGACACGCCCACCCTGGTGCGCGTGCAGGTGGAAAACCYGCTGGCCGACCTGCTGCACTGGCGCCGCGATGACTTCGGCGTGGCGGCCACCGATGCCCTGCGCGCGATCGCCGCGGAAGGCAGTGGCGTGATGGTGGTGCTGTCGGCCCCGCGCGACGGCGAAGCGCTGTTGGCCCGCCTGCGCCAGCAGCCGGCGCCGGTGGTGCCGGGCAAGGACAAGGATGTGGGCCAGTGGCGCCGCAACGGTGCCGGTGCGCAGATCCTGTCCGACCTGGGCCTGGGCAAGCTGCGCGTGCTGGGCACGCCCCGCCGCCAGATCGGACTGGCCGGGTACGGCCTTGAAGTGGTGGAGACGGTCACCCCGTAACCCGCTCGGTGTGCCGACCAACGGTCGGCACCCACAAAGGGGCGGCCCACTGCAGCTGGTGGGTGCCGACCGTTGGCCGGCACGCCCCGGGCCCCCGCCAGCCACGGCCGGGGCCCATCCACGGTAGAATTACCCCTTAATCGAATCCCAAGCCGCATATGAGCCACTACGAAGGCGATCTTCGCACTCCCGAATCGGCGCGCTTCGCCATCCTGGCCAGCCGCTGGAACGCCCGCATCACCGATGTGCTGGTTGCTGGCGCCCGCCAGAGCCTGGCCGGCAACGGCATTGCCGAAGCCAACATCGACGTGATCCGCGTGCCGGGTGCCTGGGAGCTGCCGCTGGTCGCCGCGCGCCTGGCCGCCGCCCATGAACACGCCGCCATCCTCACCCTGGGCTGCGTGATCCGTGGCGACACCCGTCACTACGAACACGTGGCCGACCGCTGTGCCGAAGGCCTGATGCGCGTGCAGCTGGACTTCGGCGTGCCGGTGCTGAACGGCGTGCTGGCCGTGGAACGCGTGGAAGATGCCGAGGCCCGCGCAGGCGGCAGCCACGGCAACAAGGGCGAGGAAGTCGCGCTCGCCGCATTGGAAATGGTCAACCTTCTGGAGCAGCTGCCATGAACAAGAACACCCAGGGCAAGCCCTCCGGTAAACCCGTCCGCCGCGATGGCATCGATCCGGTGCTGCGCTCGCGCGCGCGCCGTCGTGCCGTGCAGGCCATCTATGCCTGGCAGATCTC
>NZ_JBFTNR010000538.1:0-2885 GCF_056665995.1 Stenotrophomonas sp. 05L44_2 | reverse complement strand
CCGCTGGCCGGCAACTGCACGATGTCTGCCGGAGATCCATGAGGCTGCCGGCCAGCGGCCGGCACTACCATTACATTGCAGAGCACGCCGTATAGTCGGCCCATGACCACCACCGCCCCAGCCGACCTCCCCGTCATCCTGCACAACCTGCGCAGCGCCTGGCAGGCCCAGCGTCCTTCGCTGGACCAGCGCGAAGCCGACCTGCGTCGCCTGCGCGCGGCGTTGAAGGACCGCATGGACGAAATGGCTGCGGCCATCGCCGAGGACTTCGGCCATCGTGCCCACGTGGAATCAAAGCTGGCCGACGGCATGAGCGTGCTGTCGGCCATCGACCACCTGCGTCGCCACCTGCGGCGCTGGTCGAAGCCGCAGCGGGTGGGCGCCGGCTGGCGACTGTGGCCAGCCCGCGCGCAGCTGCGGCCGATGCCGCTGGGTGTGGTCGGGGTGATCTCGCCGTGGAATTATCCGGTCACGCTGGCGTTGGTGCCGCTGGCCACCGCGATTGCCGCTGGCAACCATGTGCTGTTGAAGCCTTCGGAGCACACCCCGCGCACCAGCGCGTTCCTGGCCGATCTGCTGGCCAGCGTGTTCCCGCCCGATCGTGTGTCGGTGGTGCAGGGTGACGCGGACGTGGCCGCGGCGGTGTCTTCGCTACCGCTGGACCACCTCGTGTTCACCGGTTCCACCGCGGTCGGCCGCAAGGTGATGGCGGCGGCGGCGGAGCATCTGGTGCCGCTGACGCTGGAACTGGGCGGCAAGTCGCCGGCGATCGTCTGCCGCGATTTCCCGCTGGACAAAGCCGCCGCGCGGTTGGCCACCGGCAAGTGGTTCAATGCCGGCCAGACCTGCATCGCGCCGGATTACGTGCTGATCGACAGCGTGCGCCAGCGTGAGTTCGTGCAGGCGCTGCAGCAGCAGGTGCGCGAGCGCTATGGTGATTTCAGCGATGCCGATGATTACACGCGAATCATCAACGAGGGCCAGTACCGGCGCCTGCAGGGCTATCTGGCGCAGGCCCGCGAACGCGGGGTGCCGGTGATTCCGCTGGCGCAGGTGGATGACGCGCGCGCYGATCGCGAGCGGCTGCTGGTGCCGTCCGTGGTGCTGGACCCGCCGGATGACCTGGACCTGATGCGCGATGAGATCTTCGGCCCGATCCTGCCGGTGCGCGCCTATCCGGACCTGGATGCGGCRCTGGCCGACATCGTGGCCCGCGACCGGCCGCTGGCGCTGTATCCCTTCAGCCACGACACGGCCACGGTGGAGCGCATTCTCGGCCAGGTGCTGGCCGGCGGGGTCACGGTCAACGACACCCTGCTGCACTTCGCCGCCGATGGCTTGCCGTTTGGTGGGGTGGGCGCCAGTGGCATGGGGGCGTACCACGGGCGGGCCGGGTTTGATGCGATGAGCAAGCTGTTGCCGGTGCTGTGGCAGTCGCGCTGGGCGGCCAGTGATCGGCTGCGGCCGCCGTATTCGAAGATTGCGGGGTTGTTGAAACTGCTGCTTCGGTGAATCCAGGCAGTGCGTGCACCAGTGGTAGTGCCGTGCGCTGGCCGGCAGGTGCAGGGTCTTGCCGGAAGGGTCATCGGGTTGCCGGCCAGCGGCCGGCACTACCGGTAGGGRCCAACCCGTGCGGCCGGTTCCGGTAGGGGCCAACCTTGGTTGGCGCGCGTGAACCCCAAGCGCCGACCAAGGTCGGCCTCTACGAAGGCAACAGCGGGAAGCAAAGCGCCGACCAAGGTCGGCCTCTACCAAAGCCCACCCGGGTAGAATGCCCGCATGAAAATCGCCTCGTGGAACGTCAATTCGCTCAATGTCCGCCTGCCGCACCTGGAGCAGTGGCTCAAGGACTTCGGCCCGGACATCGTCGGCATCCAGGAAACCAAGCTGGAGGACCACAAGTTCCCGGACTCGGCGCTGGTCGCCGCCGGTTACCGCAGCGTGTTCGCCGGGCAGAAGACCTACAACGGCGTGGCGCTGGTGTCGCGCGAGCCGGCACAGGACGTGCAGATCGGCATTCCCGGCTTCGAGGACGAGCAGAAGCGGGTCATCGCCGGCACCTTCGGCGACCTGCGGGTGATCAACCTGTACGTGGTCAACGGCCAGGACGTGGGCACCGACAAGTACGAGTACAAGCTGCGCTGGCTGGAGGCGGTGCACGCGTGGATCGCCGAAGAACTGCAGCGGCATCCGAAGCTGATCGTGATGGGCGACTTCAACATCGCCCCCGATGCGCGCGACGTGCATGACCCGGAGGTGTGGAACGACAACCACATCCTGACCTCCACTGCCGAGCGCGGCGCACTGAACAAGCTGCTGCAGCTGGGCCTGCACGATGGCTTCCGCCTGCACAACGATGAGGCCGGCACCTTCAGCTGGTGGGACTACCGCGCAGCGGGTTTCCGCCGCAACCTCGGTCTGCGCATCGACCTCACCCTGGTCTCCGATGCGCTGAAGGGCACTGCGGTGGCCTCGGGCATCGACCGCGAGCCGCGCACCTGGGAACGTCCCAGCGATCATGCGCCGGCGTGGGTGGAATTGGGTTGAACGAACGGGGCCCGGCGATTGCCGGGCCCGTTGCGATGCATCTGCCGGCCAGCGGCCGGCACTACCGCCGCGTCAGCGTATGCTCTTGCGGGTGAACAGGTTGACGATGGCCAGAAGAATCACCGCGCCGATCAGCGAGAACAGGAACGTGCGCAGGGTGATCGCTTCATTGATGCCGCCGCCGAACAGCCAGCCGGAAATCAGTGCGCCGACGATGCCCACCACGATGTTGAGGATGATGCCCTGCTGGCCATCGCGCTTCATGATGATGCTTGCCAGCCAGCCGACGATGCCGCCGACGATCAGCCAGATGATGATGCCCATGATCGACTCTCCGG
>NZ_JBFTNR010000537.1:0-2891 GCF_056665995.1 Stenotrophomonas sp. 05L44_2 | reverse complement strand
CCTATGCGCAGTCCAGCCCGGGCGAGCACCAGGGCTTCGAGTACTCGCGTACCCACAACCCGACCCGCTTCGCCTACGAGCGTTGCGTGGCCTCGCTGGAAGGTGGCACCCGTGGCTTCGCCTTCGCCTCGGGCATGGCYGCCAGCTCCACCGTGATCGAGCTGCTGGATGCCGGCAGCCACGTGGTGGCGATGGACGACATCTATGGCGGCAGCTTCCGCCTGTTCGAGCGCGTGCGTCGCCGCACCGCTGCGCTGGACTTCAGCTTCGTCGACCTGACCGATCTGGCCGCCTTCGAAGCGGCGATCACGCCGAAGACCAAGATGGTCTGGATCGAGACCCCGACCAATCCGATGCTGAAGATCGTGGACATCGCCGCGGTCGCCGCCATCGCCAAGCGCCATGGCCTGATCGTAGTGGTCGACAACACCTTCGCCTCGCCGATGCTGCAGCGTCCGCTGGAGCTGGGGGCGGACCTGGTGCTGCATTCGGCCACCAAGTACCTCAACGGCCATTCGGACATGGTCGGTGGCATGGTCGTGGTCGGCGACAACGCCGAACTGGCCGAGCAGATGGCCTTCCTGCAGAACTCCATCGGTGGCGTGCAGGGCCCGTTCGACAGCTTCCTGGCCCTGCGCGGTCTGAAGACCCTGCCGCTGCGCATGAAGGCGCACTGCGCCAACGCGATGGCGCTCGCACAGTGGCTTGAAAAGCACCCGGCGGTGGAGAAGGTGATCTACCCGGGCCTGGCCTCGCACCCGCAGCATGAGCTGGCGGGCAAGCAGATGGCCGGCTACGGCGGCATCGTCTCGATCGTGCTGAAGGGCGGTTTCGACGCGGCCAAGCGCTTCTGCGAGAAGACCGAACTGTTCACCCTGGCCGAGTCGCTGGGCGGGGTGGAAAGCCTGGTGAACCACCCGGCGGTGATGACCCATGCGTCGATCCCGGTGGCACGCCGCGAGCAGCTGGGCATCAGTGATGCACTGGTAAGGCTGAGCGTGGGCGTTGAGGACCTGGGGGATCTGCAGGTGGATCTGGAACAGGCGCTGGCGGTCTGAATACGGCCCTGCCAGAGATGCCTTCTGTCGAAAATTCACGCCCCTCCCTGCAGGTTCGTCTGCTGGCCTGGGTGCGGGGGCAATCGCTGTTGCGATCTGCATACCGTGCCCTGCCACGTGCATGGCGGGAAGGCGCGTTGCAGCTGCTGACACGGCGTATCCGCGCGCGCACGCGCTTCCCGCGCACTGCTGCCTGGCACGGGTGGCAGCCGCGTCCGACCTCGCCGACGTCGTGCGTGCCAGCCGACACAGCGCTTCCGGGCGTGAATATCCTCGGGTACATCCACGGTCAGTTCGGCCTGGCCGAGGCCGCACGCAGCTATGCCCGCGCGCTGATCGACAATCGGGTGCCGGTGGCCCTGCGCGACATCGACCTGGACCTCCCGCACGGCTGGGATGACCGCGCGCTGGATGCCTACATCGACAATGACGTGCCGCATCCGGTCAGCATCATTTTCGTCAATCCGGATTATCTGGAACGCGCACTGCAGGACATCGGCCGGGCGCGCCTGCAGGGGCGCTACCTGATTGCCTGTTGGTTCTGGGAGTTGGAGACCATTCCTGACAGTTGGTTGCCAGCGTTGTCCCACGTGGACGAGATCCTCGTAGCCAGCGCTTTTGTCGAACAGGCCGTGAGGAAAGTCACTGACAAGCCGGTGCTGCGCATCCCGATGCCGCTTGGCACGATCGAGGACAGCGGGCTGCAGCGCGCCGATTTCGGTCTGCCGGAAACAGCCTTCATCTTCCTGGTCACGTTTGATTTCAGCTCACGCATGGAGCGCAAGAATCCTGAGGCGGCAATCCGTGCGTTCCGCGCGGCCTTCCCGCCGGAGCGTCGCGATGTCCGCCTGTTGGTCAAGAGCAGCAACGGCTACCGCTTTCCACATTGGATCAAGCGCATCTTTGAATTGGCAGAAGGCGATGACCGCATCATCATCCGCGACGATGTGATCGACCGCGCGCATCTCAATGCCCTGCAGCGCTGCTGCGATGCCTACGTGTCGCTGCATCGCGCCGAAGGCTTCGGAATGGGCCTGGCCGAGTGCATGGCCATTGGCAAGCCGGTCATCGCCACGGGCTGGTCGGGCAATATGGAATTCATGGATGCCGCGTCTGCTGCGCTGGTGGGCTTCTCCCTGGTGGCGGTGGGCGAAGGCGAGTATCCCGGTGGAGAAGGGCAGCGCTGGGCCGACGCCGACGTGGCCCAGGCGGCCGCGTTGATGCGCCGCCTGGCCGACGACCCCGCCGCCGCCGCTGCACTGGGTAGTGCTGGCCGCCAGCATGTGGAAGCAATCCTGTCCGCCCCGGTGGCGGCAGCCCGCATCATCGAACGCCTGAAGGAGCTCCGCACCACCTCGGTGCACGGCACAGCGCGTCAACAGGACAACGAAGTACGAGGCATGCAATGAAAGACATGATCCGGTCCGTGTGGGCCTACCGATACTTCATCCTTTCCTCGATCAAGAACGAGCTGAGGCTACGCTTCATTCGCAGCAAGCTGGGCGCGCTGTGGATGATCATCCACCCGCTGATGCAGGTGGTGATCTTCGCAACCATCCTGTCCGAGGTGCTGTCGGCCAAGCTGCCGGGCATCGATAACAAGTATGCCTACGCGCTTTATCTGATGGCCGGCACGCTGTGCTGGAGCATGTTCGCCGAGACAATCGGCAAGTGCGTTTCGTTGTTCGTGGACAGCGGAAACCTGATGAAGAAGATGGCCTTCCCACGGATCTGCCTGCCGTTCATCGCCGCTGGCACGATGCTGGTCAACAACATACTGCTGTTGCTGGCCATCTTCGCCGTATTTGCCGTGCTGGGTCACTACCCTGGCCC
>NZ_JBFTNR010000536.1:0-5398 GCF_056665995.1 Stenotrophomonas sp. 05L44_2 | reverse complement strand
ACCAGGTAGTGTTCCGCCAGCCGATCGCGGTGGGCGAACTGGTCACCTTCCTTGCCTCGGTGAACTACACCGGTACCTCGTCGATGGAAATCGGCGTCAAGGTGGTGGCCGAGGACATCCTCAAGCGCAGCGTGCGCCACGCCAACAGCTGCTTCTTCACCATGGTGGCGGTGGACGAGGACGGCCGGCCGACGCCGGTTCCATCGCTGCAGCCGGCCAGTTCGGATGAAAAGCGCCGGCAGGCCGCGGCGCTGATCCGCCGCCAACTTCGGCAGGAAATGGAGCAGCGGCATCTGGAACTGCTGGCGTCCAATCCGCCGTCACCGGAAGAATGAAAGCGCGCCGACCGGGCTCGGCACCCGGCACTACCATTGCGAATTCGCCGGGCCATGCCCGGCGGATGCGGATCACCCCGTGTTCTGCACGCCCTGCGAGACACCATTCACGCAGGCCACCAGCGCACGCAGCAGGTCGTCGTCCTCGCGCCCGCTTTCGCGCCAGCGCTGCAGCAGGTCCACCTGCAGCACGCTGATCGGGTCCACATAGGGATTGCGCAGGCGGATCGACAGCGCCAGCCGCGCGTCGTGGTCCAGCAGGGTCTGCTGCTCCATCAGCGCCAGCAGCCAGTGCCGGGTCAGCTCCAGTTCGCGCTCGACCTGCGGGAAGAACGCATCGTGCAGCTCGCCGGACAGGCGCGAGAACTGTTCGGCGATGGTGATATCCCCCTTGGACAGCACCATCGCGATGTCATCCAGGAACGTGCGGAAGAACGGCCAGTCCCGCGCCATTTCACGCAACGTGGCTTCATGGCCGGCGTCGGCGGCCGCCTGCAGGCCGCTGCCGACCCCATACCAGCCCGGAATCACCGCGCGCGCCTGGCTCCAGGCGAACACCCACGGAATCGCGCGCAGGTTGGTCAAGGCCGCATCCTGGCCGAGCCGGCGCGACGGCCGCGATCCCAGCGTCATCCGTTCAATCACATCGATCGGCGTGGCGGTACGGAAGTAATCCATGAAACGCGGTTGGCCGACGAACGCCCGATAGACCTCGCTGCTGGAACCGGCGACCACGTCCATCACCGGCCGCCAATCATCCTCGCGCGGTTCGGCGGCACGCGGGCGCAGGCTGGCGCGCAGCACCGCACCGGTGGCTTGCTCCAGCGAACGCAATGCCAGCGCGCGGATGCCGTACTTGCGGTGGATCACCTCGCCCTGCTCGGTCACCCGCAGGCGGCCATCGATGCTGCCGCGTGGCGAGGCATCGACCGCGTGCGTGGTCTTGCCACCACCGCGGCTGATCGAGCCACCGCGGCCATGGAAGAAGGTCAGGCGCAGGCCCGCTTCGGCAGCCACTTCCAGCAGCTCCACCTGCGCGCGCTGCAGGCCCCAGCGTGATGCGGCAATGCCACCATCCTTGCTGCTGTCCGAATAGCCGAGCATCACCATCTGCACGTCCTCGCGTGCACGCAGGTGCGCGCGGTACACCGGATCGGCCAGCAGATCGCGCAGCGTCGCGGTGCCGCGCTTGAGGTCGTCCACGGTTTCGAACAGCGGCGCGATATCCAGCGGCACGTGGCCGGCGTCATCGACCAGGCCGCCACGACGCGCCAGGGCCAGCACCGCCAGCACATCGCCACGGTCGTGCGCCATCGAGATGATGTAGCTGCCCAGCGCGTCGCCACCATGCCGCGCACGGGCATCGGCCAAGGCCGCGAACACTGCATCCAAGCGCTGGTTGCCCTCATCATCGCCAACAGGCAATGGTGTTTCACCACTGGCATGCGGTGCCAGCAGGCGTGCGCGACCCGCTGTATCCAATGCGTCCCATGCCGCATCGCCCCCCAGCACTGCCGCCAGCGCGCGCGCATGCACGCTCGATTCCTGGCGCACATCCAGCCGCGCCAGATGGAAACCGAAGGTCTTCACCCGCCACAACAGGCGCTGCACCGCGAAGCCGCCGGCATGTTCGCCCCGGTTCGCGCGCAGGCTGTCGAGGATCAGCTGCAGGTCGTCGATCAGCTCGTCCGGGCCGGCATAGGCGCCGTCGGCATCATCCAGCGTGGCCTGCAGGCGTGCGCGCATGCGGTCATTGAGCAACCGATATGGCATGTCGGCATGGCGTGGCCGCGACTGCACCTGCGGCAGCAACTGCTGGTAATGCGCGACGCGCGCCTGCAGTGCATCGCTCACCCCAACCCGCTCGGTGGATTGGCTGAGCAGGCTGGCCAGCTGCAGCAGTTCCTTCTGGTAGCGGCCCAGCACGGCAACGCGCTGTGCATCCAGCGTATTGCGGATGGTGTGCGCATCCACATTGGGATTGCCGTCCATGTCGCCGCCCACCCACGTGCCGAAACGCAGCAGGCGCGGCAGCGGCAGTTCCGCGCTATAGGTATCGCGCAGTGCCTGTTGCAGCGATTCGTACAGCACCGGGATCACCCGGTACAGCACCTGCACCAGATAGAAGCCGACGTGCTCGCGTTCGTCGTCCACGGTCGGGCGCACCGGCGAGGAATCGGTGGTCTGCCACGAGGCGGTCAACGCCATGCGGAAACGCGCGGCATCTGCGGCTGCTTCACCCGGCGTGCGCTGGCCGTCGAGGTTGTCGACCAGGCTGGCCACCATCAGCTGTTCCTTCTCCAGCAGCGCGCGGCGCACCGCCTCGGTCGGGTGCGCGGTGAACACCGGCTCGATATCGATGCGTGGCAGCCACTGTGCCAGTTCATCCAGGCCGACGCCCTGCGCCTTCAGGTGCTGCAGGGCATCCTGCAGGCCATCGGGTTGCGGCGCGGCGGCAACGGCGCGCTGGTAGTCGCGGCGGCGACGGATGCGATGCACGCGCTCGGCGATGTTGACCACCTGGAAGTAGGTACTGAACGCACGCACCATTGTCTCGGCCTGCTGCGGTTCACGCCCAGCCAGGCCGTCGGCCAGCTCTGACAGCGGCGCCTGGTTCTCGCGGCGGGCAATGGCACGCGTGCGCACGTCCTCGACGTCATCGAGAAAGGCGGCCGATACCTGCTCGACCAGCAGGTCACCGACCAGTGCACCCAGACGGCGCACGTCGTCACGCAAGGGAAGATCAGGGGAAGCGAATTCGATACTGCTGCGGTACTCGTTCATCGGCGACGCACAGGCCTCGGTCAACGGATCCAGACCCCAAGCCTAAACCAGAACGCGTGCCGTGCTGCGCTGCAGAAATGGTTTCATCTGGTAGTGCCGGCCGCTGGCCGGCAACCTCACGTTGCGCCCCCCGGCACTACCAGCACTGGTCAGCGCGTCTTCTTCGCCTTGCCCTGCTGCACCGGGCCGAGGTTCTGCTCCAGCCAGCGTTCGCTTTCGGCCAGCATCGTCATGATCGATTCGCGTGCGCGGTAGGCATGCGACTCGTTCGGCAGCATCACCAGGCGGGCGGTGCCGCCCAGCCCCTTCACTGCGGCAAACATGCGTTCGCTCTGCATCGGGAAGGTGCCCGAGTTGTTGTCGTCCACGCCGTGGATGAAGAGGATCGGATCCTTGATCCTGTCGGCGTAATTGAACGGCGCCATCTTCTGGTACACGTCCTGCGCCTGCCAGTAGTTGCGCTCTTCGGCCTGGAAACCAAACGGGGTGAGCGTGCGGTTGTAGGCGCCGCTGCGCGCGATACCGGCCTTGAACAGGCGGGTGTGCGCGAGCAGGTTGGCGGTCATGAACGCACCGTAGGAGTGGCCACCGATGGCGATGTGCTCGCGGTCGGTCACGCCACGCCGCACCACCTCGTCCACTGCGGCCTGCGCATTGGCCACCAACTGTTCGATGTAGGTGTCGTTGGGTTCCTTGTCGCCTTCGCCGATGATCGGCATCGACGGGCTGGCCAGCACCACATAGCCCTTGGCCAGGAACGCCTGCGGGCCCCAGTAGCTGATGGCGTTGAAGCGGTACGGCGAATCGGTCACCTGGCTGGCGGCCGCCGCGCTCTTGAACTCACCCGGGTAGGCCCACATCAGCAGCGGCCGCGGACCATCGCGCTTGGGGTCATAGCCCGGCGGCAGCAGCAGGGTCGCGGTCAGGTCCACGCCGTCCTTGCGCTTGTAGCGGATCTGCTCCTTCTGCACGCCCTTCAGCTGCGGCAGCGGATGGGCGAAATGGGTCAGCGCACGCGGTGCGGCGTTGGTGTCGGCCAGCGACTGCACGTAGAAGTTGGTCGGCTCGTCCGGGCTCTCGCGGCTGATCAGCAGCGAACTGGCCTGCGCATCCAGCAGCGTTACCGGCGCGGCGTAGGTCGGTGCCTGCGAATGGAACAGGCGGGTTGCCTTGCCGCTGGCCACGTCGAAGCGATCAACGAACGGACGGTCGCCTTCCGGCGATGCACCGGCACCGGCCAGGTACAGGCTGCCGCCATCAGCGGTGGTCTGCAGCAGCGAGCGGCCGCGGTCATCACTGGCCATCAGCGGGCGGCCCGGATCGGCGTAGCGGTCCTGCGCGTCGCGATCCCACAGCAGCCTGGCATCGGCGCTGGCGTTGTCCGGTGCGATCAGCCAGGTCTTGCTGCGGCGGGTCTTCCACCACGATTCGTTGAGCAGGGCAAGGTCGCCGCGGCCCCAGCTGATGCCGGCATAGCGGCTGCCGAGCTGGGCCAGGGTCACCGGCGGCGTGTCGAACGGTGCGGCCTGCATGAACACCGCATCGCGCACCTTGGCTTCCCTGTTCGGGTCGCCACCATCCTGCGCTTCGGCCCAGACCAGAGTGGCATCGGCATCGCCACGCCAGCTGATGTCACGCACGCCGGTCACTTCGGCATCGTTGCCGGTCGGCAGGCCTTCCACCAGCGGCCGTACGGCCACGGTATGCACCAGCTTGCCGGTGCTGCGGTCGAGCACTTCGATACGGCGCGGGAAGCTGCTCAGCGGCACCACGTAGGAGTACGGACGCTGCACCGGCTGGCTGAGCACGAAGCGGCCGTCGGGCGACACCGCAAAACCCATGAAAATGCCGGCCGCACCAATGGCACGGCTCTGCCCGTCCAGCCCCACTTCCATCGGTTGGGTGGTGGCGTAGTAATCGAACTGGCGCGCGTCGGCCTCGTTCTTCAGCAGGTCCTGGTAGGTGCGGATGGACACCACGCCACCGCCCTGGCTGGTCTGCTGCACGGCCGGGCCGGTCGGGATGCCATCTGCAGCCGGGGCGGCGCCAAGGTTGGCCGGGCGGGTGAACACCACCAGGCCTCGGCTGTCCGGCAACCACTGGTAGCCACTGCCCAGAACGGTGTTCAGGCCGGCGACCAGGCGACGGGCGCTGCCGCCAGCCACGTCCACCAGCCACAGCTCATTGGCCCCGGTAGCGGCATCGACCTGGTTGAAGGCCAGCCACTTCTGGTCCGGCGACCACGTCAGGCCAGCCACTTCTGGTCCGGCGACCACGTC
>NZ_JBFTNR010000535.1:0-2924 GCF_056665995.1 Stenotrophomonas sp. 05L44_2 | reverse complement strand
GTGGATCGCGTTCGAGAAGGAGTCCAGGCCGCTGGTCCAGGCCGGGCGCAACGGCTTGTGCGTGGGCATGAACCTGAACGTGGAAGCGCTGCGCGTGCTGACCGAAATGGCCGACTGCGGCCTGTACGCCGGTCGTGGCCAGATGAACCGCGCTGATGCGCGGGTGGCGCTGCGCCTGTGGCGTGACGCCCTCGCCAGCGGGCAGCCGGCGCAGGCACTGCGTCCGTTGCTGCTGCATCTGGCCGGTCTGCAGCGCAGCCTGGCCGACAACGTACAGCGTTGCCCGGGCCGCTCGCGCAGCCGCAAGCGCCAGGTGTTTGGTCGCATGCAGCGCGCGCGCCTGTATCTGGAAGGCAACAGCCACCGTGTGGTGCGCATCGGCGAACTGGCCGAGCTGACCAACTTCTCCAGCTGGTATCTCTCCAAGACGTTCCAGAGCCTGTACGAGGAAAGCCCGCAGTCGCTTTCGGCACGGTTGCGCCTCGAACGTGCGGCCGATCTGCTGCGCGATACCGACATGATGGTCGGCGAAGTCGCTGCCGCCAGCGGTTTCGACAACTGCTGCAGCTTCGCGCGTGCCTTCCGCGCCCGCTACGGCCAGTCCGCCTCGCGCTTCCGCGAGAATGACGGACAGCTTCCGCCACACTCCGCAAAGTCTCCGGTTGTGTCGCGCAAATACAGCGCTGCAACGCAATCGTAACGTGCTACGGCGTTTTAACACGCTACTAACACGTACCTTGGAGAGATTGATGAACGTTCGTATTCCCGCAGTGCGGCTCGGCTTGCTGCCGGCCGGCATTGCGCTTGCCTTGGCACCGTCCTTCGCTTCGGCGCAGGACGCAGCTGCCGGCGGCACGACCGACCTGGACCGCATTTCGGTCACCGGTTCGCGCATCCGCCAGGCGAGCATGGAAACCGCGCAGCCGGTGATCGCGCTGCAGCGCGCCGACATTGAAAAGCAGGGCTTCACCAGCGTTGCCGACATCGTGCAGAACCTGTCGGCGACCGGTTCGCCGGCGATCAGCCGCGCCGATGCCCTGTCTTCGGGCGAAGAAGTCGGCGGCCAGTACGTCGACCTGCGCAACCTCGGCCCGGAGCGCACCCTGGTGCTGCTGGACGGCAAGCGCATGGGCACCAGCACCGGCGGCTACACCGACCTGGCCTCGATCCCGACCTCGGTCGTGGAACGCATCGAAGTGCTGACCGACGGTGCATCGGCCATCTATGGTTCCGACGCCATCGCCGGCGTGGTCAACATCATCACCCGCAAGAACTTCGACGGCCTGGAAGCCAGCGTCTACGGTGGCCAGTACGGCCAGGGCGACGGCCAGAAGCAGGTCTACAACTTCGTCTACGGCCAGACCGGTGAGCGCGGTTCGATCACCTTCGGCGCCGAATACAGCAAGGAAGACGAGGTCAAGGCCAAGGATCGTTCCTTCAGCCGCTACCCGAACGGCCGCTTCCACCCGTTCCCGACCGACGACGATGCCAATGGCTGGTCGCCGGCGTCGAACCAGGGCGTGCTGATCGACGACATGGGTACCCCGAAGGACGCCAACGACGATATCTGGTACACCCGTGCCAATACCGGTGCCGGCAACGGCATGGGCGACTTCCGTGAGTTCGGCACCGCCGACTACACCAATGCCAGCCAGGAAATGTGGCTGCAGAACAAGCTGACCCGTCGCTCGGTCTTTGCCAACGGCAACTACGACCTGACCGACAACATCCGCGCCACCGCGAACGTGCTGTACACCAAGCGCACCGCGACCTCGCAGATTGCCGGCTACCCGTACCAGTCCGAGGTCTACGGCACCCCGCTGTCGGCCGACAGCATCTACAACCCGCTGGGCAAGGACGCGAACTTCATCCGTCGCACCTCCGAGTTCCCGCGCCAGACCGAGTCCGAGCAGGAAACCTTCCGCTTCTCGGCCGGCCTGGAAGGCTCGTTCGAGTTCGCCGACAAGTTCTGGGACTGGGACGTGGGCTACGTCTACAACCAGAACAAGGGCGTCAAGACCGGCACCGGCAACCTGTTCATCCCGAACGTGCAGAACGCCGTCGGCCCGTCCTTCATGGACGGCGACGTTGCCCGTTGCGGCACCCCGGGCAAGGTGATCGCCGGTTGCACCCCGTGGAACCCGCTCGCACCGTACGGCTCCACCGGCAACGGTTCGCTGGCTGACCCGGCACTGCAGGCCTACCTGTTCCTGCCGAGCCACGACACCTACACCAACACCACCAAGGCTTACAGCGCCAACATCTCCGGTTCGCTGTTCACGCTGCCGGCCGGTGACCTGGCCATCGCTGCCGGTTACGAGCACCGCCAGGAAAGCGGTGAGTACAACCCGGATGCACTGCTGCAGTCGGGCCTGAGCACCGACCTGGCCGGCGCACCGACCAAGGGCAGCTACAAGCTCGACGAGTTCTACGTCGAACTGAACGTGCCGGTGCTGGCCGACATGCCGTTCGCCAAGGAACTGTCGCTCGACATGGCCGGTCGCTATTCGGACTACAACACCTTCGGCGACACCATCAACAGCAAGTTCGGCCTGAAGTGGAAGCCGATCGACGACCTGCTGGTGCGTGCGACCTATTCGACGGGCTTCCGCGCGCCGAATATCGCCAACATGTACGGCGGCACCTCGCAGACCTTCGACGCCTACACCGATCCGTGCGACAGCAGCTTCGGCTCGGCTTCGCGCAATCCGTCGGTTGCCGCGGCCTGCGGCGCACGTGGCGTTCCGGCGAACTTCCGCCAGATCACCTCCGGTGGCGCACAGTCGACCGGCCCGGGCACCCAGTCCTACAGCGCCTTCGAGTCGGGTTCCAACCCGGAACTGCAGCCGGAAACCTCCAAGACCTGGACTGCTGGCCTGGTCTACAGCCCGAACTTCGTGCAGGGCCTGGACGTCAGCCTGGAC
>NZ_JBFTNR010000534.1:0-2924 GCF_056665995.1 Stenotrophomonas sp. 05L44_2 | reverse complement strand
GCGCGGAATGGGTCGCTGCTCGCTCGGCGCTGTCTACCGGGCCTCGTCTGTTCGCCGATCTGCCTGCGCCAACTCCGCATTCAACGCTGCAACCGGGCGCGCCACGCGGGCCTCCGGGTGCGGCAACAGCAGCCGAAGCTGTCCCCCACGGCGTAAACCCCGGCATGAAGGCCTTGGGCGTTGCCGGCGTCGCCTTGATGGCGCATGACTTCGCCACCTCCGGCCATAAATGGGTGGAACTGAACTCGCAAGGAAACACCGCAGGCGCAGACTCAACCTCGGCGCACTTCGTCGGCCGCAACCTGGGCGGCGCGCTCGGCGGCTTCGCAGCAGGTGCAGGCGTTGGCCTTGTATCCGGCTCGTGGACGGGCCCGGGCGCTTTCGTCGCTGGCATCGGTGGCGGTGTGCTGGGCGCCCATCTGGGTGAGAAGTGGGCCGAACAGAAGGACATCGAGCGGGTCTATATCCAGCAGGATCCATTGCAGCGCACCTGGGCGCGCAACCCGGCAGACCCGGATGGCCGCTGGTTGCGCAGCGCCGAGCAACAGCAAGTTCAGAGCGCTGATCTGGGGACTGGCGTGGAAGTACGGCCAGTACAAACGGCGCAGGGCGCCGATGTCACCTTCAGCGCCGACTATGTGGCCACTGGCACGCTGGAGCGCCAATTGAACTGGCAGGCCGCCCGCGCCTCCTACGAGCTGGGCCTGGCCAACCTTCCGCCGCCACGGGATCCCTATCGACTGAGTGCCAGCGGCTTGAAAGAGCCGCCACCCAGCGCCTTCGAGACCGGAAGAGAGTTCGTGCGCGACACCGTATCGCGGCAATGGGAGCTGGAGATAAAGGAGGTCGTAGATGGGCGCACGCCCATCACGCGCCGCGAGCCTGTTCCGCCGGAACGCGAACCCGCCTTGGATGAGCAGTCGCGCACCGTCATCGCACAGAACGCGGCCAACACCAAGGCGGCCGTGGCCGCGCGGTACATGGTGGCCCACGAGCAAGGCCGTTGGAGTGATTTCGGCGACGCCCAGAACCCGTCCATCCCGCAGGCAATCCGCGATGCGCAGGACAGCGCCAACACTCTGCGTGCGAGCGACGGCCGTAGCTACAGCCGCCAGGCGGATGGCCAGTGGCTGCACGAGGGCGTGGTCTACAACAGCCAGGCCAATCGCAACGTCGGCGATGAACTGGAAATCACTTGGCAGAGCCAGAACGCCGGCATTGCGGACATGGGCAGGATGGCCGAACAGATCAAGGCCACCGTGCACATCGCGCCTGAGGGTGTGCGCGGGCAGGTGGAATCGCTGTACGCGAAACATGGCATTCCGCGCACCGAGGAGCAGCTTGCCGCCACCACCGCCGCAGTTGAACAGAATCTTGCCGCCGTTGGAAAACAGGCCGACATCACGCTGGAGCTGATGCCCGATCCACGCACACACGCGCCCAGCCCGGACAGCGCCATCGCGTCCTTCGGCACTGCAGCGGGCAACCGCATGGTGCTGACCTCCACCACCACCGTGGAGGACATGGCGAGGATGCAATCGGTCCATCGGTCGCCATCCCCTCCCCTGCCGCAGGCAGAGGGACAGCAACGCGAACAACCGACTATCCCCGCCGTGGTGCAGGAGCAGGAACACCCCGCCCATGCGGCGTACGACCAGGCACGCAAGGCCGTGGAGGATTCCCAGACCGCAGGTGGCCCGCTGTCGCCGGGTCACCCTGACCACCCGCTCTACGAGCAGATACGCGACGGTGTTGCGGCACTGGATGCCAAACACGGGCGCAGCTTCGACGCGATCAGCGAGCGGATGAGCGCCAGCCTGTTGGTGCTGGCCAAAGACAACGATCTGTCGCGCGTAGACCACGTGCTGCTGAGCAACGCGACCGTGCAGAACCCTGCCGGACACACGGTATTTCTGGTGCAGGGCGAGTTGAATGATCCTTCGCATGCACGGGCCTCGATGCCGACAGCGCAGGCCGCTCAGACACCAGTCGAGCAATCGCTTCAGCAGTACGAGAGCGTGAGCCAGGATGCCCAGCAGCGCGCCATGAGCCGTGAGCTTGAGCAGCAGTCACAGGAGGAGCGCATGCAGCAGGAAGTGAGGGCACGGGCGGCGAGTATGGGGTGATCGCCACGCGCGAAGCCTTGGCTGGCACCGGCTCTACTTCACGTTGTAGTTGGCGACGAGAAGCTCGATGTTGAGATGTGCAACTTCCGGGTTGCCCTGAAGGCTGGTCACTTTCAGCCGGTACTTCCCGGCTGTCAGATTTCCAGAATCGGCACGGGCCACCTCGTATTCCCGGTAGGCCAGTGACATATCGTACTTTCCTGCATTAACCAGACTGTTCGAATCCGCGCCGACGGCATTCCTGTATTCGAATACATCGCCCTTGGCCGGTTGATATCGGCTGCCCTGCCACACAGCGGGCAGATCGCGATTCAAGGCGTGCAGCGCGATGGGCATCTCGGTGTTGCCATCCAGCTTCCACAGCCGCACCTTCAAGGGAATCCGGGCGTCTTCAAGAAAGTCGACATCTCCCTGTTTCATGTCCGGACGCTTGGCAGGCCCACCGGTACGGAAGCCGATCAGGAACGTGCGAGGTCTGGGGTCCTTCTCCCAGGGCGGCGGCAGTTCAAAACGCGCCTCTACCGTTGCACCTGCGTGGACTAGATCCATTGGCTTGGCGAGGGGGAAACCATCGCCATACATCTGGGGTGCCTGGGTGCCACAGCCGCCCATAAGCAGGGGCAACAGCACCATCCATGGCCTCAGTGGGTGTCGCATCCGTTCCTCACATTCGGGCACTCACTTGTCGGCAGTTTATACACCGCACCGGCCTGCAGGACCTGAACTGGCTTCACACATCCCAGCGCTGGGGTGGGAATGTCTACTGGGAGCAGCCATGCGTTGGCGAGTCCTTAAGCC
>NZ_JBFTNR010000533.1:0-2926 GCF_056665995.1 Stenotrophomonas sp. 05L44_2 | reverse complement strand
GTGGTACCTGCAGCCCGATGCGCATTGGCACGGGTTCGAGAACCTGGTCGATGACTATGTGCTGATCGATCCGATCAAGGTGACCCTGTTGACGCCGGGGCTGTCGATGGACGGCAGCATGGGCAAGCTGGGCATCCCGGCTGCGGTGCTGAGCAAGTTCCTGTGGGGCCGCGGCATCACCGTGGAGAAGACCAACCTGTATTCGGTGCTGTTCCTGTTCTCGATGGGCATCACCAAGGGCAAGTGGAGCACGCTGGTTACCGAGCTGATGGCGTTCAAGGAGCTGTACGACCGCAACGCGCCGCTGACCCAGGCGCTGCCGTCGCTGGCCGCCGATTATCCCCATGCCTATGCCGGCTGGGGCCTGCGTGACCTGTGCGACGCATTGCATGCGTTCAACCAGGAGTTCGCGGTGGCCAAGGTGATGCGTGAGATGTACGTGGACCTGCCGACGCCGGTGATGACCCCGGCCGATGCCTACAACCACCTGGTGAAGGGCGAGATCGAGCGGGTCGACATCGAGCAGATCAGCGGCCGCATCGCTGCAACGATGCTGGTGCCGTATCCGCCGGGCATCCCCACGATCATGCCGGGCGAGCGCTTCGGCGACCACGACGAACCGATCATCCAGTCGCTGCGCATCGCCCGCGAGCAGAACGCGCGCTTCCCGGGCTTCGAGTCGGACGTCCATGGCCTTATCATCGAGCGCGATGGCGACGTGCCGTCCTACAAGGTGGAGGTGCTGAAGGCCTGAGCCGGTACGGTCGGCCCTTCGGCGGACGATGGATACCGCGCGCGAGCAACGCATCCTGAAGTTCTCGATCGGGGTCACCGTGGCGGTCAGTGCGGTCGGCTTCATCGGTGGCCTGCTGGTGGGATCGCAGGCCATCCTGTTCGACGGCATCTACAGCCTGGTCGACGTAGCCCTGACCCTGGTGTCGTTGTCGGTGCTGCGGCTGGTGGCGCGGGAGCACAGCCCGCGCTTCCAGTACGGCTATTGGCACCTGGAGCCGATGGTCGAGGCGCTGGGCGGGGTGATCCTGTCGCTGGCCTGCGTGTATGCGCTGGCCAACGCGGTGATCGGCTTGACCACCGGCGGGCACGAAGTGAAGTTCGGACCGGCGCTGTGGTGGGCGGCGCTGCTGAGTGCCAGCAACCTGGGCATGGCCGCGTTCGTGGCCCAGCGGGCCCGCAGGCTGCAGTCGGCATTGCTGTGGCTGGATGTGCGCGGCTGGTTGCTGGGGGGCTTGATGAGCCTGGCGGTGGTGCTGGCCTTCGTATTGGCGCTGGTGCTGCATGGTGGCCAGTGGCACTACTGGGTGCCCTATCTGGATTCGATCGTACTGGCGCTGATCAGCCTGGCGGTGTTGCCGGTGCCGGCGCGCAGTGCGTGGAAAGCCATGCGTGAAGTGTTGCAGGTGGCGCCCGATGACCTGGACGAGCGCGTGCAGCAGGTGATGCAGGCATTCGTGGCCGAGCATGGCTATGCCGGCTTCACCAGCCATGTAGCGAAGATGGGGCGGATGCGCTTCATCGAGATCCACATCCTGACGTCGCCGTCTACGCCGCTGGGCACGGTGGGTGAGGTGGATGCGATGCGCGATGAGATTGCAGTGCGGTTGGACGCGCGAAGCAGCACGTTCTGGCTGACGATCGATTTCACCGCGGATCCGGCGTGGACCTGATCCTTCCGATCGTTGCGTGCGTTGGACCGCTCTGTTGCATGCAATTGGTTTGACCTCAACAGCAGTTGAGGTCGCAGACTGCATCGCATTCCCCACAAGGCATGCGGTATGAACCTGCTGACCACCCCGGACTTCAGCCATGGCCTGCTGGATCTGTTCGATCCGCCCGGCCTGCACGATCCCAGTGCCAACGGATATTCGCATGTGGCGGTGGTGCGACTGCCAGCGCGTGTGATCCATATCGCCGGACAGGGAGGCGAGGACGACCAGGGAAGCCTGTCGCCGAGCTTCGAGGAGCAGGTGTCGCAGGCACTGGACAATCTGCAGACCGCGCTGCGGTCGGCGCATGCGGATCTGGCCGATGTTGCACGACTGCGGATCCTGGTGGTCGACCACGACGAGGATCGCCTGGGCATCATCGCCCGCCAGGTGCGGCGACGTTGGGCCAATCGCGCAGCGCCGACCTGCACGTTGATTCCGGTGCCGCGGCTGGCGTTGGACGGAATGCTGTTCGAGATCGAGGCAGAGGCCTACAGCGCTTAGCGCAGGTAGTACTCCACCGGCACCCACCAGTTCCTGCGGAGCTGGCAGTTCTTCTGGAATCCGGGGCAGAGGCTGGGCGCGGCGGAATGTCTGCAGCGCGCTTTCATCCAGCATCGGCTGTCCACTGGACTGTTCCAGGCGCAATGCCCGCAGGTGGCCGTCGCGGTCGATGCTGGCCCTGACCCATGCGGTGCCCTGCTGGCGCCGCGACCTCGCTGCGGCGGGGTAATAGCGGTAACGCTCCAGCCGCGCCATCAGGCGGGCTTCCCACTGGTCGCTGGCGGCGCCGGCCTGGAAGTCCGCCGGTGGTGCGTCCGGAGCGGGCGGTGCGGCCGTGATCGATGCCGGTGCGGAACGGGCATCGGTCGCGGCCGCAGGTGGGGCCACGGGCAAGGGCTGGTGGCCGTCGCCATTCTTCTCGCTGGCGGCGAGGTTGCCCTCGGGTGCCGCCGTGGCCCGCGGTGGTGGGGGTGTTTTCCGCGCCTCGGCTGCCCGCGATTGCTGGGCCTGGCTGAAGCGTTCGGACTGCAGTTCTTCCACCGGCTGCGGCGGCGTGGCTGGCGCCAGCAGGCGCAGGCTGATGCGCACGTCCTGTTCCGGCGGCGGCTGCAGCGGCGGGGTGGACATCCAGTGGACGAACAGCAGCAACGGCAGCAGGTGCAGCCCGATGCTGATCGTCACCGCTTGCCAGTGCTGCC
>NZ_JBFTNR010000532.1:0-2931 GCF_056665995.1 Stenotrophomonas sp. 05L44_2 | reverse complement strand
GCGCATGCAGTGCCGGTGGCACCACCGCGCGGATGCGCTCCAKGGCGAGTTCGGACTGGTTGCTGGGGTCCTGCAGGTCGGCGTACATGGCCAGGCCTGCCAGCACGCTGTCGCTGGCCTGCCACGGTTGGGGCGCCTGCCGCAGCAGCAGGTAGGCCCATGGCCGTACCGCCAGGCTGCCCAGGCCCTGGTTGACCCCGTCCACATAGGCGCGCACGGCCGCAGGGTCGCTGCCCAGTGCGTCCTGCAGATGGGCCTCGGTGCGCGCGCGCAGGCGGTGTACGCGCATGCGCTTGTCGGCTTCGATCGCCTTCGCTCCGAACAGGGCGGACAGTTCACCCGCGGCACTGCGCCGCATCAGGTCCATTTCGAAATAACGTTCCTGCGCGTGAACACGGCCGAGCGCCCGCAGGGCATCAGTCTTGTTGCCGGCGGTGATGGTGACCACCCCCAGCGCATCGCGCTCCACGGTGACCTTGGTGGCCAGCCCGGGCAACGGGCGCTCGCCGTCCAGTTCGGCCAGGCTGCCGCGCAGCAGCAACCACAGGACCAGCACCGCGAGCAGCACGATTGCCACCAGCACACCCAGAATCCACCGCCACGTACGACGCATTACAGGTCCTTTCCGAGCAGGTCGGCCGATTGTAGCCGCAGGCGCAACTGCGACTGATTCCGATTAGATCACCGTATTTCCAGATGGGGCACCATGGGCGCCATCGATTCACAGGAGCTCCCCCCATGAAAGGCAACCCGGACGTCATCGCCTGCCTGAAGGAACTGCTGCGCGGCGAACTCGCCGCCCGCGACCAGTACTTCATCCACTCCCGCCGCTACGAGGACCAGGGCCTGTTCGCGCTGTACGAACGCCTGAACCACGAGATGGAGGAAGAGACCCAGCATGCCGACGCGCTGTTGCGCCGGATCCTGTTCCTGGGCGGCGACCCGGACATGCGCCCGCATGCCACCGAGCCCGGCAAGACCGTGGAGGAGATGCTGCGCAAGGACCTGGACACCGAATACGCGGTGCGCAACAACCTCGCCGCCGGCATGAAGCTGTGCGAGGAGAAGGGCGACTACGTGAGCCGCGACATGCTGCTGGCGCAGTTGAAGGACACCGAGGAAGACCACGCCTGGTGGCTGGAGCAGCAGCTGGGCCTGATCAAGCGCATCGGCCTGGAGCTGTACCAGCTGAGCAAGATCGACGGCAGCGGCGCCCCGGCGCACTGACCCCGATTGTCGTAGCGCCGGGTCATGCCCGGCTCTACCAGGAGCGCAAAGCAACGTCGCCCGCCAGCACCGGAGCACCGCCAGCCAGCCTTCGCCCGCCAGCTGCTCCACCGCCCGCCAGCCGACAAACAAAGAAGCCGGGGAATGCCCCGGCTTTTTTGTGTCTGATGCTCCGTTCCCGGTAGCGCCGGGCCATGCCCGGCGGGTTCCCGGTTGCCGGGCAAGGCGTGTCAATCAAGGTTGACACCTACCATCATTCGACCGACAACCCTTCCACCTTCTGCCAGCCACGCGGCAGCAGATGGCCACGGGTGGCGCGGGCGCCCAGATAGGCGTCGAGCTCGTTGAACTTCAGCCCCATGGTGCGCTGGCCGCTGCGGACCTGCAGGGTCTGGCCGGGGCTGATTGCCACGATGGCGACCACGCGTTCGGTGGCGAGCTTGGCCTTGGGGATCTCGATGATCTTGTTGCCCTTGCCCTTGTCCAGTTCCGGCAGGTCGTTGGCGGCGATCGCCAGCAGGTTGCCCGAACTGGTCACCGCGACGATGCGGTCGGTAGCGACGTTCGCCACCACCGATGGGGTCAGTACCGATGAGCCCGCCGACAGGTTCAGCATCGCCTTGCCGGCCTTGTTGCGACCGATCAGGTTCTCGAAGCGGGTGACGAAACCATAGCCGTGGGTCGAGGCCAGCACGAAGCGCGTATCTGGTTCGGCGCTGGCCAGGGTCACGAAGCTGGTGCCCGCAGCTGGCGAGAAGCGGCCGGTCAGCGGCTCACCGTTGCCGCGTGCCGAGGGCAGGGTATGCACCGGCGTGGAGTAGGCGCGGCCTTCGCTGTCCAGGAACGCGACCTGCTGGGTGCTGCGCGCACGCACTGCACCCTGCAGCGCATCGCCATCGCGGTAGGACAGGGTCGAGGCATCGATGTCGTGGCCCTTGGCGGCGCGGATCCAGCCCTTCTCGGACATCACCACCGTCATCGGCTCGCTCGGTACCAGCTCGGTCTCGTCGATGGCCTGCGCGGCCTGGCGCTGCACCAGCGGCGAGCGGCGCTCGTCGCCGAACTTCTTCGCATCGGCCTGCAGCTCGTCGCGGATCAGCTTCTTCAGCTTGGCCTTGCTGTCGAGGATGCTGAGGATCTTGTCGCGCTCCTTGGCCAGTTCGTCCTGCTCGCCGCGGATCTTCATCTCTTCCAGGCGGGCCAGCTGCTTCAGCTTGGTTTCCAGGATGTACTCGGCCTGGTCTTCGGACAGGCCGAAGCGTGCGATCAGCGCCGCCTTCGGTTCGTCCTCGGTACGGATGATGTGGATCACCTCGTCCAGGTTGAGGAACGCCACCAGCAGGCCTTCCAACAGGTGCAGGCGACGCTCGACCTTCTGCAGGCGGTGCTGCAGGCGGCGGGTGACGGTGCTGCTGCGGAATGCCAGCCATTCGCTGAGCAGCGTCTTCAGGTTCTTCACCTGCGGACGGCCGTCCAGCCCGATCACGTTGAGGTTGACGCGGTAGCTGCGCTCCATGTCGGTGGTGGCGAACAGGTGCCCCATCAACTGCTCGGCGTCGACGCGGTTCGAGCGCGGCACCAGCACCACGCGCACCGGGTTGGCGTGGTCGGACTCATCGCGGATGTCTTCCAGCCACGGCAGCTTCTTGGCGCGCATCTGCGCGGCGATCTGCTCGATCACCTTCGACGGCGACACCTGGAACG
>NZ_JBFTNR010000531.1:0-2936 GCF_056665995.1 Stenotrophomonas sp. 05L44_2 | reverse complement strand
GCAATGGCCAGTCGATCATGGTCGAACGCCTGCAGATGCAGTTCTGCGGAAATGATCGGCGGAATCAGGATGCCCAGGTCGATGCGTCCCTCGCGCAGCCACTGTTGCTGCTGCCGCGAGGTGGCTTCGTGCAGATGCAGCTGCACCTGCGCAAACGCATGGCGGAACTGGCGGATCAGTGCCGGCAGGCGCCCATAGAGTGCGCTGCCGACGTAGCCGACACGCAGGCTGCCGGTCTGCCCTGCCGCCGCTTCCCGCGTGCGCTGCAGCGCCTGTTCGGCGTGCTGCAGGGTTGCACGCGCCTCCACCAGCAGCGTCTGCCCCGCTGCGGTCAGGCCCAGCGTGCGGTTGCCGCGTACGATCAGCCCGGTACCCACCTCGTCTTCCAGGCGCCGCATCGCCGCCGTCAATGGCGGCTGCGACATGTGCAGGCGTGCAGCAGCGCGATGGAAGTGCAGTTCTTCGGCCACCGCCACGAACTGGCGGAGCAGGCGCAGATCGATCATTTCATCGCAGGCAGGTGGAGACCTGCCTAGGGTACGCGTTCAACCGCGCGCGTCGACACTCGGCCGTGCAATGACCGGCCACTGCAGGGCCACCGATTCGATGCTGTCCGCTGCCACCGCACGCAGGTCGCGCGGATAGGCCACATGTTCGGCTTCCTGCAATCGCAATGCATGGAACTGGCCGTTGCTGGCCCGCAGGGTCCAGCCACCCTGCCGGCACCGCGTAGAGGCAAGGAAGGCAACCCCGGGCGCCACCGCCTCTGGATGCAGTTCATCCGGTTCCCCGTCGATGCCCCACATGCGGGTCTTGGCCACCGGCGACACCGCGTTGACGACGATGCCGTGCTCGGCGCCTTCCAGGGCCAGCACATTGACCAGCCCCTGCGCAGCCAGCTTGGCCATCGCGTAGCCGCACAGGCCGCGCTGCGCATACTGCGGGTACAGCGCGCGATCGGAGGTGGTCAGCACGATGCGGCCGCCGCCGGCAGCACGCATCGCAGGCCATGCCGCCTGTGCCAGCCACAGCGGTGTCTTCGCCGCCAGGCACAGCATCTGCTCCAGCGCATCGTCTTCCACCACTTCAATACCGGCGTAGGCCACCCAGCCGGCGTTGTGGATGATGAAGTCCAGGCGACCATGCCGCTGCAGGATGTCCTGCACGAGCGCGTGGCAGCCACTGCGCTGGTTGATGGGGCCGCTGGCGGCTTCGACCGGCAGGCCCTGGGCATGCAGTGCTGCCACCGCGTGGGCGATGCGCTGCGGATCGGTACCCGTGCCGTCCGTCGCGGCGCCCACGTCATGCATCACCACGTGCGCGCCACGCTGGGCCAGCAGGCGGCTGTAGGCCAGGCCGAGACCACCGGCGGCACCGGTCACCAGGCCCACTTGGCCTTCGAACGAGATACTGGAATTGGGTTTCATCGGCACAGCTTCAACCAGGCGCGCCGGCCCCGGCCAATACTGTTGGCGGCACGCCACGATACGCCGACGCTATCGCGCGTCATCGGCTGAAGCGGCGGGCGCCGGCCACGCAGATCACCGCTGCCACGGTCACCAGCAACATGCCGGCGCTGACGGTCTCGTGCAGCAGCAGCGCCGCCAGCGCCAGGCCGAAGAACGGCTGCAGCAGCTGCAGCTGGCCGACCGCAGCGATACCGCCCTGGGCCAGGCCGCGATACCAGAACAGGAAACCGACCAGCATGCTGAACACCGCCACGTACCCCAGCGCCCACCAGGCCGACGCGGCCACCGCCGTGAACGAGGCCGGGCGCATCGCCACCATCAGCGGCAGCATCACCGGCAATGCCAGCAGCAATGCCCAGCTGATTACCTGCCAGCCACCC
The DNA here is from genome assembly GCF_056665995.1 of Stenotrophomonas sp. 05L44_2. Classification (NCBI taxonomy): domain Bacteria; kingdom Pseudomonadati; phylum Pseudomonadota; class Gammaproteobacteria; order Lysobacterales; family Lysobacteraceae; genus Stenotrophomonas; species Stenotrophomonas sp. 05L44_2. The sequence continues at coordinate 1,087 of NZ_JBFTNR010000531.1, read as the reverse complement.
AGATGCCGGGCCAGGCGGCCGCCCTCGGCATAGCCAAGTCCGCACACCACGATCGCTGCCAGCATCAACAGGTCGGCCTGCAGTGAGGCTTCGATGCCGTTGCGCGCGGCGTAGCCGACCACACAGGCGCTGCCCAGCAGCGAGAACACCCAGAATGCCGGGCGTGGCCGGTCACCGCCGCGCAGGACGCCGAATACCGCCGTGCTCAGCGGCAACAGGCCCAGGAACACGATGGTATGTGCCGAGGAGGCGTGACGCAGGGCAAGCGCGGTCAGCAACGGGAAGCCCACCACCACGCCCAGGCTGACCAGCACCAGACCGGGCAGATCGCTTCTGACCGGGCGCGGCTGGCGCAATGCCAGCAGCAGCACCAGCCCCAGCAACGCGGCGATGCTGGCGCGTGCGGCGGTGACGAAGCTGGCGTCCAGCTCCATCACTGCCAGACGGGTGGCCGGCAAAGAGCCGGCGAAGATCACCACACCGATGAAGCCATTGATCCACCCGCTTGCCGACCGTTCCACACCCTGCTCCAGAAATGCCGGGCAATGGCCGGCCGTGCCCTTCATTGGGCCACCGGGCACGGGCGATACACAGCTACAATCCAGTACAGTCACAAGTAACTGTACTGACCACAATCCCCTTACAGTCACGCGCATGTCCCGACCGCCCAGCCGCATCGACAGCGTCATCCACGCCGTCCGCTCCCGCATCAGTTCGCGTCTGGATGGCCCGGGCAGCCGCCTGCCCTCGGTGCGCGCGCAGGCCACGGCGATGGGCGTTTCCGTGTCCACCGTGGTCGAGGCCTACGAACGCTTGGCCGCCGAAGGCGTGATCGCCGCGCGCGCCGGCTCCGGCTTCTACGTGGCTGGCCCGGCGGCACCACTGGCGCTGGCGGAAATGGAACCGCGGCTGGATCGCGCGGTGGACCCGCTGTGGGTATCACGGCAATCGCTGGAAACCCCGCCGGGACACCTCAAGCCTGGCTGCGGCTGGATGCCCAGCGACTGGCTGTACCACGATGGCCTGCGCCGCGGCCTGCGCCGCATGGCCCGCGCCGACTCCGCGCAGCTGGTGGACTATGCAGGAC
>NZ_JBFTNR010000530.1:0-2937 GCF_056665995.1 Stenotrophomonas sp. 05L44_2 | reverse complement strand
GTGCGGAGATGTCCGGCAGCGCTTCCAGTGGCAGCCGGAACGAGGCGATCAGGCCGACCACCACCAGCGACACGAAACACATGATGGTGGTGACCGGGCGGCGGATGGAGAACTCGGCAACGCTCATGCCGGTTCCTCCGCACCCGACGCACTGCCCTCGGCACCGTGCAGGCCCTCACCGGCATGCTTGCGACCGCGTTCGCGGTAGTAGGCATCGCCGCGGCGGTCCATCAGGTCGTACACCACCGGGATCACCAGCAGGGTCAACAGGGTCGACACCAGCAGGCCACCGATCACGGTGATAGCCATCGGTGCGCGCACTTCGGCGCCCTCGCCCATCGCCACCGCCAGCGGCAGGAAGCCGAACAGCGTGCACAGGGTGGTCATGATGATCGGCCGCAGGCGCGAACGCGCACCTTCCACCAGTGCCTCGTGCTTGGCAACGCCGGCCTCGCGCAGCTGGTTGACCTTGTCGATCAGGATGATCGCGTTCTTTGTGACCAGGCCGACCAGCAGGATCAGGCCGATGAACACCACCACCGAGATCGGCTTGCCGGTCAGCATCAGCGCCAGGATCGCGCCGACCAGCGCCAGCGGGATGGTGAACAGGATCACGAACGGATGCAGCAGCGATTCGAACTGCGAGGCCATCACCAGGTAGACCAGGAAGATCGCCAGGCCGAAGGCGAAGATCAGCGACTTCGCCGCCTGTGCCAGTTCCTCGCCCTGGCCGCCGATGTGCAGGCCCACGCCAGCGCCCAGCGGCTGTTCGGACACCATCTGCTGTACTTCGCGCATGGCCGCGCCCAGGTCGATATCGCGCAGATTGGCCGAGACCACGGCCACCCGGGTCTGGTCGGCACGATGGATCTCGCTGGGGCCGGTGGTGGCCACCACGTCGGCAACCGCATCCAGGGTGACCGGACGGGTGCTGCCGGGATTGACGATCAACCGGCGGATGCTCTCCACGCTGGCACGATCGGTTTCCTGCGCGCGCACCAGCACGTCGATCTTGYGGTCGCGGAAGCTGTAGCGGGTGGCGACATCGCCGCGCACCTTCTTCACCACCACATCGGCGATCTGCCGCGTGGTCAGGCCCAGTGCACCGGCTCGCTCCTGGTCGAAGCGGATCTGGATTTCCGGGAAGCCCTCTTCCACGGTGGATTTGACGTCCGCGTAGTGCGCATTGCCGCGCAGCAGCGCCGCCAGGCGCTGGCCTGCCACTTCCAGGGTCGCCATGTCCTGCCCACGCAGTTCGATTTCCAGCGGCGTGGAGAAGCTGAACAATGCCGGCCGCGCGAAGTCGACCTGCGCACCCGGGTGCTGGCCCATGGTGTCGCGCAGGCGCTCGGTGATCTCCGCTTCGGTCTGCGGGTTGCCGCCGCCTTCCATCACGATGGTCAGCTTGCCGATGTTCTCGCCACTCTCGGTCGGGCTGGCATCCAGGCGGGTACCGCTGCCGCTGACACCGTACAGCGATGCCACGCCTTCGCCCTTGCCATGCGCCAACTGCAGCTCACGCACCAGCGCATCGGTCTGCTTCAGCGGCGTGCCGGCCGGCAGCTTGACCGTCATTTCGAAACGGTCCTGCGCCAGCTGCGGGATCAGGTCGGCGCCGAGCATCGGCACCAGCGCCATCGTGCCGACRAACGCYAGYGCRGCCAGGCYCAGCACCTTGCCRGGRTGGGCCAACGCACCCGGCAGCAGCCGCAGGTAGCCACGTTCGGCACCGGCGTACGGCTTCATGGCGATGTCGCTGGCCTTGCGCATCACCGGGCCGACCACTGCAGCCACGCCACGGCAGAGGCGCACCACCAGCCATGCCAGCGCGTAGAAACTCCAGCGCATCGTCGCCATCACACCACGACGGCCGAGTGCTACCGGCTTCTGCCAGCGGCTCTGCGGTTGCCACGGCTCGGCTGCGGCTTCTTCCGGGAAGGCCAGCGGCGGCCGGCCCTTCAGCGAGCTCAGCATCGGGATCAGGGTCATCGACACCAGCAGCGAAATCGCGATGGCGATGGCCACGGTCAACGCCTGGTCACGGAACAGCTGGCCGGCGATGCCGTCGACGAACACCAGGGGCAGGAACACCGCGATGGTGGTCAGGGTCGAGGCGACCACGGCCATGCTCACTTCGCGGGTACCGGCGATCGCCGCCTGCAGGATGCCCAGGCCGCGTTCGCGCGCCTTGGCGATGCTCTCCAGCACCACGATGGAGTCATCCACCACCAGGCCGGTGGCCAGTGCCAGGCCGCCCAGCGACATCACGTTCAAGCTCAGGCCAAGCTGGCCCATGAAGAAGAACGTGGCGATGATCGAGACCGGCAACGACAGGCTGATCACGAACGTGCTCCAGCCGTCGCGCAGGAACAGGAAGATGATCAGGATCGCCAGCAGGCCACCGATCACCGCGTCCTTCTTGACGTCGGCGATGGCGTGCTCGATGAAGCGCGACTGGTCTTCGATCGTGGTCAGTTCGGCATCGGCCGGGAACGTTGCCTTGATCTGCTCCAGACGCTTGCGCAGCGCTTCGGCGGTGGCCACGGTATTGGCGTCGCCTTCCTTGTAGATCGCCAGTTCGACCGATTCCTTGCCGCCCAGGCGGATGACCGCTTCGCGTTCCTTGTAGCCCTGGCGCACGGTGGCCACATCCTTCAGGCGCACCGGCACGCCGTTGGCGACCACGCTGGAGGCGCCGCCTGAGGAAGCGCTCTGTGCAGCGGAAGCGGCGGCGACGGCTGCAGCCGAGCCCGTAGAGGCAGCGATGTTGAACATCTGCTGCAGCGCCGAGTCGGCCGCGCTGCCGTTGGCGGACTGGGTGGTGACCAGCAGGTTGCGGATTTCTTCCAGGTCGGCGAACTGGTTGACGGTGCGCACCAGGAAGCGCTGCGAGCCCTCCTCCAGGCGGCCGCCGGAAATGTTGATGTTCTCTTCCTT
>NZ_JBFTNR010000529.1:0-2943 GCF_056665995.1 Stenotrophomonas sp. 05L44_2 | reverse complement strand
ATCGGCACCAACACGGTGGCCGGCGGTGAAAGTGCGATCGCCCTGGGCGCGGGCAGCACGGCCAGTGGCAACAACGCGGTTGCACTGGGTGCCGGTTCGGTGGCCAGCCGCGACCGCAGCGTGTCGGTGGGCAGCGTCGGCAACGAGCGGCAGATCACCAGTGTGGCGGCCGGTACCCAGGCCACCGATGCGGTGAACAAGTCGCAGCTCGACGCGGTTGCAGCCAGTGCCGCGACCACCAGCAAGTACTTCCAGGCCAGCGGCAGTGCCGACAGCGACGCCGGTGCCTACGTGGAAGGTGACAACGCGCTGGCCGCGGGTGAATCGGCCAACGCCATCGGCAACGGCGCAACCGCCCTCGGCAGTGGCGCCAATGCACTGGCCGGCAACGCACAGGCCATCGGCTTCAATGCCCTGGCCAGCGCGGCCAATGCCAGCGCCATCGGTGCCAACGCGCAGGCGACCGGCGAATACGCCACTGCTCATGGTGCCGAGAGCGAAGCCAGCGGCGAACAGAGTGCGGCCTTCGGCGCGGCCGCGGTGGCCAGCGGCGCTGGCAGCACCGCCAGCGGCGTGCTGTCCGAAGCCAGCGGCGAAGAAGCCGTGGCGGTAGGCTACTTCAGCAACGCCAGCGGTGAGGCCGCCACTGCGGTCGGCAGTGAAAGCGTGGCCAGTGGCACCGCTTCGGCAGCATTCGGCATTGGTGCCGAAGCGACCGGTGGCTACAGCACCGCCATCGGCGGTTACGCCAACGCCTCGGCATTCAACGCCACTGCCTTCGGCAACTTTGCCAACGCCTCCGGTTCCAACAGCGTCGCGCTTGGTGGCGATTCGGAAGCGTCCGGTGCCTACAGCACCGCCACCGGCCAGGGCAGCCTGGCTACCGGCACCAATGCCGTGGCCGTCGGTGGATCGTTGTTCGGCCTGCTGGCGACCGAAGCATCCGGCGACTATTCCACCGCGGTCGGTGGCGGCGCCTATGCGCCGGGCATCAACAGCACCGCGCTGGGCAATGCGGCTGAATCGCGCGGTGCCAACAGCGTGGCGCTGGGTGCCGATTCGATTGCCGACCGCGACAACACCGTGTCGGTCGGTGGCGGCGGCAACACCCGCCAGATCACCAACGTGGCCGCCGGTACCCAGGGTACCGATGCGGTGAACAAGGACCAGCTGGACGCGGTGGCCGCCGAAGGCGCGAAGACCAGCAAGTACTTCCAGGCCAGCGGCAGCGCCGACAGCGATGCCGGTGCCTACGTGGAAGGTGACAGCGCGCTGGCTGCCGGTGAGGCCGCCAATGCGATCGGCACCGGCGCCACCGCACTCGGCAGTGGTGCAACAGCGGTAGCGGCAAACGCCACGGCGGTGGGCTTCAACAGCTTGGCCAGCGGCGGCAATGCGGCTGCGGTGGGCAACAACGCACAGGCGACGGGCGAAGACAGTGCGGCGCTCGGCAGCGGCGCGGTGGCCAGCGAAACCAGCACCACCGCGACCGGTGCAGGCGCGCAGGCGACGGCGGTGTACAGCACGGCCAACGGTGCCGAGGCGGTCGCCAGCGGTGCGCAGTCGCTGGCCAGTGGCTTCCGTTCGGCAGCCTCTGCAGACGGCACCACCGCAGTCGGCGGCTACAGCGAAGCCAGCGGTCGCCTCGGCTCGGCGCTGGGCTATGGCACCGTGGCCAGTGGTGCCAACAGCACCGCTGCCGGCGTGTTCGCTGCGGCGTCGGGCGCCAGCTCGGTGGCGATGGGTGATTCCAGCGAAGCCAGCGGCGATGAGAGCGTGGCCATTGGTGGCAGCACCTTCTTCGGCCTGGTGCCATCACGTGCCAGTGGCTACGGCGCAGCGGCGTTCGGTGCCGGTGCCTGGGCCACCGACGACTACGCCACTGCAATCGGCTGGAATTCGTGGGCCGATGGCGCCGAGTCGACGGCGCTGGGCGCCAGCGCTACCGCCAACGGTGCCAACAGCGTCGCCCTGGGCGCAGGCTCCAAGGCCGACCGTGACAACACGGTGGCCGTCGGCAGTGCCGGCAGCGAACGCCAGGTGACCCATGTGGCGGCCGGCACCGAAGGCACCGATGCGGTCAACAAGAACCAGCTCGATGCTGTCGCCGCTACGGCGGACAAGACCAGCAAGYACTTCCAGGCCAGCGGCAGCGCCGACAGCGATGCCGGTGCCTAYGTSGAAGGYGACAAYGCRCTGGCKGCCGGTGAAGCGGCCAATGCGATCGGCAATGGCGCCASYGCGCTCGGCAGTGGTGCCACSGCSGTSGCSGCCAACGCSACCGCCGTSGGCTTCAAYRCGCTGGCCACGGGCAGCAATGCGGCTGCGGTAGGCAGCAACGCGCAGGCCACCGGTGAAGACAGTGCCGCACTCGGCAACGGCGCGGTAGCCAGTGGCATCAGCGCCACCGCTACCGGCACCGCTGCACAGGCCAGCGGCGTCTACAGCACCGCCAACGGTGCGGAGGCCGTCGCCAGCGGTGCGCAGTCGCTGGCCAGTGGTTTCCGCAGTGCCGCTTCGGCCGATGGCACCACCGCCATCGGTGGCTACAGCGAAGCCAGCGGCCGCCTCGGCACCGCGCTGGGCTACGGTTCGGCAGCGACCGGTGCCAACACCACGGCTGTCGGCTTCGGAGCGGCGGCAGCAGGCAGCGGCGCCGTCGCCGTCGGTCAGTCCAGCGAAGCCAGTGGCGCAGAGAGTGTCGCCATCGGCGGCAGCACCTTCTTCGGCCTGATCCCGTCGCGTGCCAGCGGTACCGGTGCGGCGGCCTTCGGTGCCGGTGCCTGGGCGACCGATGACTACGCCACCGCGATCGGCTGGAATGCATGGGCCGATGCGGCTGACAGCACCGCCCTGGGTGCCAGCGCGACCGCCAACGGTGTCAACAGTGTCGCCCTTGGTGCGGGCTCGAAGGCCGACCGTGACAACACGGTGGCCGTCGGC
>NZ_JBFTNR010000528.1:0-2944 GCF_056665995.1 Stenotrophomonas sp. 05L44_2 | reverse complement strand
CTACCGGCGACATGGGCATCGAAAAGGACGGCACGATCGGTCCGGCCTTCGAGCGCGGCATGGCCCTGCATGCGAAGTACACGGTGTTCGCCGAAGGCGCGCGCGGCCACCTCGGCCGCCAGCTGATCAGCCGTTTCAAGCTGGACGAAGGCAAGGATCCGCAGGCCTACGGCATCGGCATCAAGGAACTGTGGCAGATCGACCCGGCCAAGCATGAGCCGGGCCTGGTGGTGCACGCCGCCGGCTGGCCGCTGGATWCCGAYACCTACGGCGGTKCSTTCCTGTACCACGCCGACGGCGGCAAGGTCGCCATCGGCTACGTGGTCGGCCTGGACTACAAGAACCCCTGGCTGAGCCCGTTCGAGGAATTCCAGCGCTTCAAGACCCATCCGTCGATCCGCAAGCATCTGGAAGGCGGCACCCGCATCGGCTACGGCGCGCGTGCGATCACTGCGGGCGGCCTGATGTCGCTGCCCAAGACCGTGTTCCCGGGCGGCGCGCTGGTTGGCTGCGAAGCCGGCTWCCTSAACGTCAGCCGCATCAAGGGCAGCCACGCCGCSATCAAGWCCGGCAWGCTGKSCGCCGAWGCCGCSTTCGACGCGCTSGTSGCCGAYCGCCRSCASGATGAGCTCASCGCCTACCCGGCCGCCTTTGAAACCAGCTGGCTGCACGACGAACTGAAGCTGTCCAAGAACTTCAAGCAGTGGTTCAAGAAGGGCCRSACCGTGGCCACGCTGATGACCGGCATCGAGCAGTGGCTGCTGCCGAAGCTGGGCGTGCGCAACCCGCCGTGGACCCTGCGCCACAGCATCCCGGACCACGCCTGCCTGGAGCCGGCATCCAAGCACACGCGCATTGCCTATCCCAAGCCCGATGGCGTGCTGACCTTCGACCGCCTCAGCTCGGTGTTCCTCAGCAGCACCAACCACGACGAGAACCAGCCCAGCCACCTGACGCTGAAGGATGCGAGCATCCCGGTGAAGGTGAACCTGGCCGAGTACGCCGGTCCGGAAGCGCGCTACTGCCCGGCGGGCGTGTACGAATTCGTCGGCGACGGCAACGATGCGCGGCTGCAGATCAACGCGCAGAACTGCGTGCACTGCAAGACCTGCGACATCAAGGATCCGACCCAGAACATCGTCTGGGTGACCCCGCAGGGCGGCGGCGGCCCGAACTACTCCGGCATGTGACCGGCGATGGGGCTGCGACGGCCGGTCGCAGCCCCACGGCGCGTGCGCCCGTTATCCTGCTCGCCCATGCGTGCCCTTCGTCTGCTTCCCGCTGTTGCCACGATCCTGGTCGCCAGTGCGTGCCAGCGCCCRCCCGCTGCGCCCAGCACGCCCGAACAAGCGCGCCAGCAGGCGATGCAGCGCGCGTTCGAACTGTGCGCGGGCTGCCATACCGTCAATGCCGGCGGCATCCACCGCTTCGGTCCCAACCTGCATGGGGTGATCGGCCGCCGTGCGGGCAGCCTGCCCGACTACGCATACTCGCAGGGCATGCGCCGCGCCGACTTCGTCTGGAGTGCGCAGACCCTGGACACCTTCCTGCAGTCGCCCACCCATCTGGTACCCGGCACGCGCATGTACAACGCCTTCCCGAGCGCCGAGCGTCGCGCGCTGGTGATCGCTTACCTGCAGGAGCACGCGGCTCAGTGAGCCAGGCGCTGCAGCTGGTGCTGCAGGTGCGCCACGAACTGCCCGGCGTCGGCAACCGCCGATGCGACCTCTGCATCGCCCGCGGCCTGCAACCGTTCCACCAGCGCGTTGGCGCGATCGGCCAGGCCGCGTGCACCCACCGCCCCCAGCGCACCGGCCTGCCGATGCAGGTGCAGCGCGGCCGTCACCCGGTCGCCTTCGTGCAGCGCGCGCTGCAGGGCCGCGATGTCCTCGTTGCTGGCCTTGACCAGGCTGTCGTGCAGCTGCCGGGCGATCTCGCGCGAACCGAAGCGCCGTTGCAGGGTCGCCAGGTCGGGTAGCCCCTCGTCGCCCTCGGGCTCATCGTCGCTGTCCACCGCGGCCTGGTCATCTTCAGCACCCTCGGCGCGCGGCAACCAGCGCAGCAGCGCTTGCCGCAGCGTCGCCAGCGACAATGGCTTGGCCAGCACGTCGTCCATGCCGGCTTCGCGGCAGCGGCGTGCGTCATCGTCAAGCACGCTGGCGGTCAGCGCCAACACCGGCATCCGCGGCTGGCCGTTGCGCCCCTCGCGCTCGCGCAGCAGGCGGGTGAAACCAAATCCATCCAGCACCGGCATGCGGCAGTCGGTGATGACCAGATCGAAGGATTCCTCCGCCAGCCGGTCCAATGCCTGCTGCCCGTCATCAACCAGCACATGCGGCACGCCCAGCTGCTGCAGGCGCCAGGCCATCATCGCCTGGTTGGTGGGATGGTCTTCAATGATCATCACCCGTGCCTGGCGCAGATCAGGGGGCAGCAGCGCGATCTGCTGGTGCTCGGCCTGCAGCGCGATCACATCCTCGCTGCGCGCCTCCACCAGCGACAGCAGCACGTCAACCCGCGTTCCTTCGCCCAGCGTGCTTTCCAGCTTCAGTTCGCCGTCCATCTTCTGCACCAGGCGCCGGCAGATGCTCAGGCCCAGCCCGGTGCCCCCATGGTCGCGCTGGATGTACGCACCGGCCTGGGTGAAGGGTTCGAACAGGGTCGGCAGCTGCTCCGGCGCGATGCCGATGCCGGTGTCGGTGACGCTCAGGCGCRGCGGCTGGCTGCCATCCTCGGCAGTAGGCCCCAACACTTCCAGCTGCAGCCGCACCGAGCCCTTCACGGTGAACTTGATGGCATTGCTGAGCAGGTTGAACACGATCTGGCGCAGGCGCACGCCGTCCACCTCATGGGCCTGTGCCAGCTGTTCGTCAATGTCCAGCTGCAGGTCCAGGCCACGCGCCGTGGCCTGCGGCAACAACAGTCGATGCACACCCTCCAGCAG
>NZ_JBFTNR010000527.1:0-2951 GCF_056665995.1 Stenotrophomonas sp. 05L44_2 | reverse complement strand
GGCAAGTAGTGCGCTAGGCAGGTACCCGAACCATCTTTGCCATCAGGTGTTCGACCACGCCCGCCGGGTCCGCCGTGCGGCCTACGTGTGTGCTGGACATCTGCACCACCGAGCTGCGCTTGGCGGTCAGGAAATGGAAGCGCGCGCGCGCAGGCAGCTGCGCGATAGGGCCGGCGCCGGCATCGCCCCGGCAGATCGCCACGATGGCATCCAGCCACGGCTGCAGCGCTTCAATATCCAGCGCCGGCGCGAAGGCGTGCAGGCGCGCGGCATCGATCTCGATTGCCGCTTCCAGGTGCCGTGCGCCCGGGCAGGACACGATCACRCCGACGTTGATGAACTCCTCGCGTTCCACCCGCGGTACCACGCGGATGACGGCATAGTCATACGTGTGCAGCGTGGGCACGGATGGCCTCCTGCACGAACACCGCACGCACCTTCAGGCGATGCTTCAGGTAGTTGATGTAGCCCTGCCGGTAAGCCTGCGGGCTGTCGAAGGCCGGCTCATCAACCAGCCAGCTGTCCGGCACCAGGCCGACGATGCGCTCGATTTCCGCATCCGGCAGGCGCGCGGCCAGTTCGGCATCCACCTCGGCGATGCGGCTGGCGAACGACAGCAGCACGTGGTCGCGGATCAGCACGAAGGGCTTCTCGCAGGCATCGCCGGCGTTGGCCCAGTCGTGATGGAAGTACATCGCCGCACCGTGGTCGATCAGGTACAGCTTGCGGTGCCAGACCATCAGGTTCGGATTGCGCGTGGTGCGATCGACGTTGCTGGTGAATGCATCAAACCAGACGATGCGCGAGGCCAGGTCGGCGTCCACCGGCATCGCCGCCGGGTCGTAGTTGATCGCGCCGGGCAGGTAATCCAGACCCAGGTTCAGGCCCTCGCTGGCGCGGATCAGGTCCTGGATCTCCGGGTCGGGCTCGGTGCGGGCGAATTCGCTGTCCAGCTCGACGAACAGGATCTCCGGAATCGGCAGGCCCACCGCGCGTGCCATCTCGCCTGCGATCAGCTCGGCGATCAGCGCCTTGGGCCCCTGGCCAGCGCCACGGAACTTGAGCACCGCCATACCGTCGTCGTCGGTCTCGACCACGGCAGGCAGCGAGCCACCTTCCCGCAAGGGGGTTATATAGCGGAGGGCATGGACGGTACGCATGGGTGCATTCTAGCGTGGCCCATGCTTGGGTTGCGCCGGGTGGTGCCCGGCGCTGTCCCTGACGTCAGTGCGACAACGCGCTGCGCTGCTGTTCCTGCACCTGCTGGCGCGTCTGTTCCTGCGAGGCGTGGTCGGCCTGGCGCTGGTTGACGAGGGCGAGGCTGTCCAGGCTTTCCTGCACCGGCCGCTGCGCGGCTTCGGCCGTGGCTGCCGATGCACGCAGCGACGCAGGATCATCCAGCGCGCCCTTCACCACGAACACGTTCTGCGCCGCAGCGACATCGCCTGCCTGCCGGCTGAGCACCACATGATCCACGCGGTCCAGGCCGTTCTCGCGGGCCAGTACCAGCAGGCTTGCGCTCAGTCGTTCACTGGAGGCGTCGAAGCTGCGGCCGTTGGCGGCATCCAGCTCTGCCACCTTGCCGCGGATCTGATCGTGCAGGGCACGGTCGTTGCCACCCGCCAACGGCGCAGCCTGCGCTTCGGTCGGCACGGGTGTGGTTGCCTGTGCAGTGATGGGCACGTGGGCGTAGGTGCCCTCGGTGTGGTCGAAATAGTGCAGCGTGGACGGCGAGGTGCTGGTATCGAAGTAGGGCTGCCGTGGTGGAGTGCCTTTACCCAGAGAGAGACCGTTCTGTTCCAGCAGGCTTTCCTGCAGGCCGAGCTGTGCCATGTTCACCGACATCCGGCTGATGCCATCGGGTGCGGGGTTCTTGGCCTCTTCCTTGCAGGCGCGGCCGATGGCATCGGTGGCGTAGTAGTTCTGGTAATCCGAATTGCCGTTGGGACCCAGCCGCGACGACACACCTTCGTCGTAGTAGTGCTTGCCCATGCCCTCGATGTTGGCGGCAGTGGCGGTCATGCTCAGGTCTGCATTGAGCGTCAGGTCCGGATGCGCGGCATAGGTCATCGGCGGGCCGGGCTGCACGCGCACGAACTCCTCTGCACGGGTACTTGCTTTGTAGAGATCTTCCAGCGTGGCGTCCGGTTTGGCGGTCTTGACCATGCCGACCAGCGCATTCCAGCCCTCGATGTTCGCCGATGCCTCGTCGCGCCGGTTGGCTGCGAGCAGGGTGCCGATGGCCTGGGTGTAGTCGTGGGTCGAATCGCGTGCGGCAATGTCTGCAATATCGGAATCAAACTGCTTATAGGCCCGTTCGGTCGCTGCATCATTGAACCCATGCTGCAGCTCATGGCCCAGTACGAAGGTCAGCTCTGCCGCGTCGTGCCTGTCCCCCGCTGGTGTGGACAGACTGGATGCCGGCAGGCTGATCGTCTTTGCGCCGCCGTCGTACTCGCCGCCCACACTGCTGTCGGCAGGCAGCAGCTCAAAGCGCTGCAGATGACCGGCGGTGATGGCCAAGTCGACCTGGGTTGCCAGCGCCGGAGAATTGGCAATGGCCTTGCGAAGGTTGTCGACCTGATCGGTCGTTACATCGGGTTTTCCTGCAAATTCGGTCAGCAGGCGTTCCGTATCCGCTGAAAGCGTAGGCATGGTGCGCTGCTCCTTACTGCACGGTGACAAGGCGGACGCAGGCATGCGCCGGCTCGCCAGACGGGGTCGGATTCTCAGCCATCGTGTCGACCTTGATGCTCAGGTTCGGGCGATCGAAACGGTCATGGATGACGCGGCCGTGCTCGCCGCGGATGGTTTCACGCTTGAAGCCCGCGGCCTGCAGACCCGAGGCGAACTGATCGAAGTCGACCTGGCAGATCGCCGATGCGTTGGCTTTGCGCTCGGCAGTGGTGTCGATGAAATTGAGATCGAGACGCGTATCGGCGGCGCCAGCC
>NZ_JBFTNR010000526.1:0-2952 GCF_056665995.1 Stenotrophomonas sp. 05L44_2 | reverse complement strand
GGCCCAGGTCGCGCGGTTCCTGACCGACGACGAGCGCAAGCTGTACGAACTGATCTGGAAGCGTGCGGTGGCCTGCCAGATGATCCCGGCAACGCTCAACACCGTCAGCGTGGACCTGTCGGCCGGCAGCGAACATGTGTTCCGCGCCAGCGGCACCACGGTGGTGGTGCCCGGCTTCCTGGCCGTGTACGAGGAAGGCAAGGACAGCAAGAGCGCCGAGGATGACGATGAAGGCCGCAAGCTGCCGGCGATGAAGCCGGGCGACCGCGTGCCGCTGGAGCGCATCGTGGCCGACCAGCACTTCACCCAGCCGCCGCCGCGCTTCACTGAAGCGGCGCTGGTGAAGGCGCTGGAAGAGTACGGCATCGGTCGTCCTTCGACCTACGCCTCGATCATCCAGACCCTGCTGTTCCGCAAGTACGTGGAAATGGAAGGCCGCAGCTTCCGCCCGTCCGATGTCGGCCGTGCGGTGTCCAAGTTCCTGTCCAGCCACTTCACCCAGTACGTCGACTACGACTTCACCGCCAAGCTGGAGGACGAGCTCGATGCCGTCTCGCGTGGCGAGGAAGAGTGGATTCCGCTGATGTCGCGCTTCTGGGGACCGTTCAAGGAACTGGTCGAAGACAAGAAGGAATCGGTCGACCGTGCCGAGGCCAGTGGTGCGCGCGAACTGGGTACCGACCCGAAGACCGGCAAGCCGGTCAGCGTGCGCCTGGGCCGGTTCGGGCCGTACGCGGCCATCGGCAGCACCGCCGAGGATGCCGAGGACAAGCCCAAGTTCGCCTCGCTGCGGCCGGGCCAGTCAATGCACACCATTTCCCTGGAAGACGCGCTGGAACTGTTCCTGATGCCGCGCGCGCTGGGTGAGGACAAGGGCGAGGACGTCAGCGTCGGCATCGGCCGCTTCGGCCCGTTCGCCAAGCGCGGCAGCACCTACGCCTCGCTGAAGAAGGAAGACGATCCGTACACCATCGACCTGGCCCGCGCCGTGTTCCTGATCGAAGAGAAGGAAGAAATCGCGCGCAACCGGATCATCAAGGAGTTCGAGGGCAGCGACATCCAGGTGCTGAACGGTCGTTTCGGCCCGTACATCAGCGACGGCAAGATGAACGGCAAGATCCCCAAGGATCGTGAACCGGCATCGCTGACCCTGGCCGAGGTGCAGCAGTTGATGGAAGAAACCGGCAAGCCGGTGCGCAAGGGCTTCGGCGCCAAGAAGGCCGCCGCCAAGAAGGCACCGGCAAAGAAGGCGGCAGTGAAGAAGGAAGCCGCGCCGAAGAAGGCTGCTGCCAAGAAGGCGCCGGCCAAGAAGGCGGCTGCGAAGAAGTCCGTGGCCAAGAAGGCACCGGCAAAGAAGGCCGTCAAGAAGGCCGTCAAGAAGGCGGTCAAGAAGGCTGCCAAGTAGATCCACGCCATGCGTGGATGATCTGCCAAGGTGAGCGGACCCACGGTCCGCCCCCACCGCTCCACCCGCTCTGCACGCAGCGGGGGGATAATGAAGGCCCACGCCGGGCCCGGTCGCCGCCATGAAAGAACTCACACTGGACACCGCAGTCGCCACGCTCCGCAGTGGCGGGGTGATTGCCTACCCGACCGAAGCGGTCTGGGGCCTGGGTTGCGATCCTGCGCACGAGGCAGCGGTGCACACGCTGCTGCGACTGAAGCAGCGCCCGATCGAGAAAGGCATGATCCTGGTGGCCGCTGACCTGTCGCAGCTGCAGGGCTGGGTGCGCCTGCAGGCGCTGCCCGATGCACGCCAGCGCGCAGTGCTCGCCAGCTGGCCCGGCGCCAACACCTGGATCCTGCCCGCCGGCACGCGCGCGCCCGGCTGGATCACCGGCGAACACAGCGGCATCGCGGTGCGAATCAGCGCCCATCCCCTGGTAGCAGCCCTGTGCCAGGCCTGGGGTGGCCCCCTGGTCTCCACCAGCGCCAACYTTGCCGGCGAGCCCCCCGCGCGCAGCCGCGAAGAGCTGGACGCTCGCCTGCTGCGCCTGCTCGACGGCATCCTCGATGGGCAGACCGGCGGCCTGGCCCAACCCACGCCGATCCGCGACGCGCTCAGTGGCAACGTACTGCGGTCCTGACAGGTCCATTGCGTCGGTGTTGCCGATCGCGCACGCTGCGCCCATGACCCTGCTGCGCGCTGTCCTGTCTCTGGCCCTGCTGCTGTCGTTGCCGGCCCTTGCCGCCGACGACGTGCGGGTCTACCGCTGCGTCGGCAGCAATGGTGCCGTCGCGCTGCAGGACAAGCCCTGCACGGCCGGCCGCCAGCAAGTGCGCGACCTGCAACGGCCGCGCGACCCGCCGCCACGGGTGGTCAGCACCGAGGCCGCGCCGCCCGCATCGGTGCAGACGCCAGCGATGCGCGAGCGCGAGGTGCGCCATGTCTACATCCAGCCGCCACAGCCGATGTACGAATGCGTGAGTGAAGACGGCGACCGCTACACCAGCGACAACAACGAAGGGAATCCGCGCTGGGTGCCGCTGTGGACGACGGTCTGGTACCCGCATGGTCATCCTGGCGGTGCRTACCCCGGACCGCATCCGGGGCCGCGTCCGGCCGGCAGCGGCAACACCATCGGTACCCCCATCGGCGGCGGGCCTCCGGTGTATCGCCCGCCGTCAGTGGGCGTCGGTGTCAACGTGCCTGCCGGCAACATCCTGGTGCGCGATACCTGCCACGCCCTGCCCCCGCAGGAAGTGTGCGCACGCCTGCGTGATCGTCGCTGGGAACTGGACCGGCGTTACAACAGCGCGCTGCAGAGCGAGCGCACCGCGATCAGCAGGGAGCAGCGTGGCATCGACGCGCGGCTGGCGCAGGACTGCGGCGGCTGAGCYCTGCGCTGGGGGCTRTGCCCCCGCTTTGGTAGAYGCCCACCTTGGTGGGCRCTGGCAAACARCGGTGCCAACCAAGGTTGGCAACTACCGGGGCATCTGAGCCCTGCGCTG
>NZ_JBFTNR010000525.1:0-2954 GCF_056665995.1 Stenotrophomonas sp. 05L44_2 | reverse complement strand
GTTTGGCTGTGCCACCTACACCCCTCAAGCGGGTTCGGCCCCCTGGCACAGCTCGATACTAGGCGGATTGTGACCTGTTCACAATCCGTTGCAACGCCTGAAAATGACTAGCCTGCAGTCCAATGGCCGTAAGCCGCCGTTGTCATATCGAAGAGGGATGGACCGTAGGGTGCGTCCGCTTCCGGCCAAAAGCGGACACATGCGGCCAAGAAAAGGTCTGAAAGCGCGGCCTGTATGTTGCCCCTCGATGCATGCCTGCGTCGGCCATCTCGCCGTCACGCAATCAATCTTGACCAACGCTCTCCGAACAGAGAGATGGCAAGCCCCATCACCATGATCAGCGCACCTGCAAGCTTGATGATGGAAACAGGGCGATGGGCAGACCCAGTAACGCAAAATGGTCGATGGCGAGTGTGGACAGCAGCTGCCCAGCGACGACCAGCCCCACCAGGGCGGCCATGCCAATGCGGGGTACCAGGATTACGTTGCTGAGCAGCGCGAATGCCCCCATCGCACCTCCCAGCAGCACCCATGCCGGCTGCGCTGGGATGCCTGCAAGCAGGCTCAACGTGTTACCCCGCGCGAGGCCGACGATGGTGAGCGACAACAGCCCCACCATGAATGAGAAAATGGCGGCTGCGACAGGGTCGCCACCCAGGCCTTTCGACAACTGTCCGTTGAGCGTTGTCTGCAATGTGACGGCCATTCCCGCAACCATCGCCAACGGAAAGGCCCAAACGCCGAAGCTGTTCATGGTGGTCCTCAGTTCGAGGCGAGTGCGGGGAAGGACGTGCCGAACACGTCCGGCTCGTAGCCGGCTGCAGAGAACAAGTGCTCGCAGGATTCGTCCACCGCAGCGCGCAGCTTGGTCAGATCCAGGCCGCACATCTCGCCACCCCGCTTCAGCACGCGGCCACCGACCATCACCGTGTCGATGTTGCTGCGCTCAGCGGCGTGCACCACCGTTCCGAACGCATTGTTGGACGGATACAGATTGATGTCGCCGGTGCGGAACAGCACGATGTCTGCCTGCTTGCCCGGCTTCAGGCTGCCGATCTTGTCCTGCAGCCCTGCGCAAGCTGCACCATCGAGCGTGGCGGCCTCGAGCAGGCGGTGGGAATTCAGCGGGTCTTGCTTTGTTTCAGCAGTACGTGGCGGGCGTGCGTTGACACGCAGCACGCGCTCCAGGTAATAGGCCACGCGCATTTCCATGAACATGTCGCCGCTGTAGGACGTCTCGTTGTCGACGCTGAAACCAGGGCGCAGCCCATGCCGGACCGCCGCATCCCAGGCAAACATGCCATCTTCGATGCCGTAGTGCGCGTCCGAGCGCGGGCAGACATTGATGTGCACACCGGCATCGCGAAGAATTTCCCAGCCCTCATCCTTCAGACAGGTGCAGTGGTTGAAGATGTTGTCCGGTCCAAGCAGGCCTTGGGCATGCAGCTCGGGGAGCTGGGCGCCCATCTGTTCACCGAAGAACTCGGTGACAATCGGGATGCCCAGGCGGCGCGCCTCGGCCCAGAGCTCCGGCTCGATGTTGGCCATGGTGGCCAGTGTGACCAACGCGTTGGCCGGGTCCTTGAAGTACTTTTCCTGCAGGCGTTCAAGGTTGCCCGGCCAGTGTGCACGGTCCCAGGTGCCCGAAACCGGCGCACCTGATGCATGCAGGGCACGGATACGGGCATCGAGCAGCGCGTCGACTGCCGCGTCGGAGTGCGCGGCCGTGCGGCTGTTGTGGGAATTGTCGATCACCGTGGTGATGCCCGCATCAATCGCTCCCAGCGCGGACAGCAGGGTGCCCACATACATGTCCTGCGGCCGGTAATGCCTGGCAAACGAGAAATGCGTGGCGTTGGAGTAGTGCTCCAGCGTCTCGGCATTGGAGTTGATCCGACGCAGCTGCCCCTCCCAGGCGTGGCGGTGGGAGTCCACCATGCCCGGAATGGCGATCATGTCTTTGGCGTCGATGACGACGGCATCGTCGGCGCCCAGGCTCTCCCCAACCGCAGTGATGGTGCGTCCCGTGACCAGGATGTCCCCCCGCACAAGGTTGCCCACGTCCGGGTCCATGCTGATGATGGTTGCGTCTCGGATAAGCGTCTTTTCGGTAGTAGAGGCGGAATGCTGAAGGATGTCTCGCGAGTAGGTGCTCATTGAGGAAGGCTCGGCTTTTGGAATGCAGGCACTCTATTGCCGTCTTTCCGTGCGAAAAAGCCGAATTTGCCGGTTTTATTATTTGTAAAATCGGCATAATCTGGATCGAAGGTGCCGTCAGCCCAAGGGTGGTGAGCGAAATGGATCGAATCCTCGCAATGCAGGTCTACGTGCGCGTGGTGGACGCCAAGAGCTTCGTGCGTGCCGCCGAGGCCCTCGCCCTGCCTCCGTCTACCGTCACAGGTCTGATCAAGGGCTTGGAAAAACACCTGCGAGTCCGCCTGCTAAACCGGACAACGCGCAGCGTCAGCCCCACCTCGGACGGCGAACGCTACTACGCCCAGTGCCGCGAGATCCTCAACCTGATCGAACAGGCGGAGACCGGCCTGAAGCCCGCACCAAAGGACCTGCGGGGGCGGTTGAGGATCGACATGCCGGTCGGCATCGCGCACTCGGTGATTCTTCCGAATCTGGAGAGTTTCCGCCGCCAGTATCCCGAGATCTATCTAATGATCGGCGTGGGTGACCGACCGGTCGACCTCGTCCAGGAAGGCGTGGACTGTGTGATCCGGACTGGGCCGCTGGAAGACTCCAGCCTAGTGGCCCGGCCGCTGGGAAATTTCAGTTGGATCACCTGCGCCGCGCCACGCTATCTGGAGAGATATGGCGTCCCGCAATCACTTGAAGACCTCGCCGGCCACCGCGCGGTCCACCATTTTTCCCATGGTTCGAGGGGCGGCGGCAACCTGCTCTTCTCTGTCGATGGGAAGCGACGGGTGGTACCCATTGACGGCTCG
>NZ_JBFTNR010000524.1:0-2957 GCF_056665995.1 Stenotrophomonas sp. 05L44_2 | reverse complement strand
ACCTGCATCTGTCCGCAGGTCTGCCGCCGATGATCCGCGTGGACGGTGATGTTCGCCGGATCAACATTCCAGCCCTGGACCACAAGCAGGTCCACGCGCTGGTGTACGACATCATGTCCGACAAGCAGCGCCGCGATTACGAGGAATTCCTCGAAGTCGATTTCTCCTTCGAGATCCCGTCGCTGGCGCGCTTCCGTGTCAATGCGTTCAACCAGAACCGTGGCGCCGGTGCGGTGTTCCGTACCATTCCGTCCGAAGTGCTGACCCTGGAAGACCTGGCCTGCCCGCCGCTGTTCCGCGAGGTGATCCAGCAGCCGCAGGGCCTGATCCTGGTGACCGGCCCGACCGGTTCGGGCAAGTCGACCACGCTGGCGGCGATGATCGACTACATCAACAAGAACGAATACGGCCATATCCTCACCGTCGAGGATCCGATCGAATTCGTGCACACCTCGCAGAAGTGCCTGATCAACCAGCGCGAAGTGCACCGCGATACGCACGGCTTCAACGAAGCGCTGCGTTCGGCACTGCGTGAGGACCCGGACATCATCCTGGTCGGCGAACTGCGTGACCTGGAAACCATCCGCCTGGCSCTGACCGCSGCSGAAACCGGCCACCTGGTGTTYGSCACCCTGCACACCAGTTCGGCGGCCAAGACCATCGACCGCATCATCGACGTGTTCCCGGCCGGCGAGAAGCCGATGGTGCGCTCGATGCTGTCCGAATCGCTGCGCGCGGTCATTTCGCAGGCGCTGCTGAAGAAGGTCGGTGGCGGTCGTACCGCTGCGTGGGAAATCATGGTGGGTACCCCGGCCATCCGCAACCTGATCCGCGAGGACAAGGTGGCGCAGATGTATTCGGCCATCCAGACCGGCCAGCAGTACGGCATGATGACCCTGGACCAGCACCTGCAGGACCTGGTCAAGCGCAGCCTGATCACCCGCAACCAGGCCCGCGAATACGCCAAGGACAAGCGTCTGTTCGAGTAAGGCGAGGCAATGGCGGGGCAGGGCGCGCGAATACGTCGCCGGCCCCGCGCTGTTTCCTCCACCGACCGATTCCTGGTACATGCCCCATTGGGAGCCCGCCGTGAACACCACCGCGACCACCATCGATTTCACCTCGTTCCTCAAGCTGATGGCGCACCAGCGCGCCTCGGACCTGTTCATCACTGCCGGCATGCCGCCGGCGATCAAGGTCAACGGCAAGATTTCGCCGATCACCCAGACGCCACTGACGCCGCAGCAGAGCCGCGACCTGGTGCTGAACGTGATGACGCCGGCGCAGCGCGAGGAATTCGAAAAGACCCACGAATGCAACTTCGCCATCGGCCTGTCCGGCGTCGGCCGCTTCCGCGTGAGCTGCTTCTACCAGCGCAACCAGGTCGGCATGGTGCTGCGTCGCATCGAGACGCGCATTCCCACCGTGGAAGAGCTGAGCCTGCCGCCGATCATCAAGACGCTGGCGATGACCAAGCGCGGCATCATCCTGTTCGTCGGCGCTACCGGTACCGGTAAATCAACCTCGCTGGCAGCGATGATCGGTTACCGCAACCAGAATTCGACCGGGCACATCATCACCATCGAAGATCCGATCGAATTCGTGCACAAGCACGAGGGCTGCATCATCACCCAGCGCGAAGTCGGCATCGATACCGACAGCTGGGAAGCCGCGCTGAAGAACACCCTGCGCCAGGCGCCGGATGTGATCATGATCGGCGAGGTGCGTACCCGCGAGGGCATGGACCACGCCATCGCCTTCGCTGAAACCGGTCACCTGGTGCTGTGCACGCTGCACGCCAACAACGCCAACCAGGCGATGGACCGCATCGTCAACTTCTTCCCGGAAGATCGCCGCAACCAGCTGTTGATGGATCTGTCRCTGAACCTSAAGGGCGTGGTCGCGCAGCAGTTGATTCCTTCGCCGGATGGCCGCTCGCGCAAGGTGGCGATGGAGATCCTGCTGGGCACGCCGCTGGTGCAGGACTACATCCGCGACGGTGAGATCCACAAGCTGAAGGAGCTGATGAAGGAATCGGTCCAGCTGGGCATGAAGACCTTCGACCAGAGCCTGTTCGAGCTGTACCAGGCCGGTGAGATCAGCTACGAGGACGCACTGCGCTACGCCGATTCGCAGAACGAAGTGCGCCTGCGCATCAAGCTCAGCCAGGGCGGCGATGCCCGCACCCTGTCGCAGGGGTTGGATGGCGTGGAGATTTCAGAGGTCCGGTGAGGGCGCCGCCCGCCGCTGGCTGACTATCGTAAATGGGGTGCATATGGATATGCCGCGTGCTCGCAACGTCGTGCTCATCGATTACGAGAATGTGCAGCCTCCGTCTCTCAAGGAGTTGGTTGCCCCTGGTTTCACCGTGCTGATCTTCGTTGGCGCATCGCAATCGCGGATCAGCATGGATGTTGCCGAGGCAGTCCAGGCATTGGGTGGCAACGGACGCTATGTGCGTTGCAATGGTAGCGGGTCGAACGCGCTGGATTTCCATATCGCCTTTTACATCGGCGAGATGGCTGCGGTCGATCCCAGCGCATTCTTCCAGATCGTTTCGAGGGACACCGGCTTCGATCCACTGGTGGCGCACCTGCAATCGCGGCGTCTCAACGTCCTGCGGTGCGCATCCGTTGCCGATCTGCCAATGCTCCGTGGCACGCAGCAGGCTCCGGCCAAGCCACCGACGCCGGTCGTATCGAAGGCCAAGCCGCCAGCGTTGAGTGTCGACGCGCGCCTGCAACGCGTACATGCAGTGTTGGTGAAGCAGGGCAAGGCGCGGCCGGCTTCAATGAAGTCGCTCACCTGCGCGATCAACAGCCTGTTTCAGAAGGCACTTCCCGCAAAGGATGTCACTGCGCTCATCCAGCAACTGCAGCAGAAGAAATGGATCACACTGGAGGGCAGCAAAGTACGTTATCAGCTGCCGTCCAAGGTAGCGTAGGTAACTCGTCCAC
>NZ_JBFTNR010000523.1:0-2966 GCF_056665995.1 Stenotrophomonas sp. 05L44_2 | reverse complement strand
CCGTGCGCGTGGGGGATTCCAACAGCCTGAAGCCCGGTCAGTGGGTTGTCGCGATCGGCTCGCCGTTCGGCCTCGACCACTCGGTTACCGCTGGCGTGGTCAGTGCCCTCGGCCGCAACACCGGTGGGCCGGACCAGCGCTATGTGCCGTTCATCCAGACCGACGTGGCGATCAACCAGGGTAATTCCGGCGGCCCGCTGCTGAACACCCGTGGTGAAGTGGTCGGCATCAATTCGCAGATCTTCTCGGCCTCGGGTGGCTACATGGGCATCAGCTTCGCGATCCCGATCGATCTGGCGATGAGCGCGGTCGAGCAGATCAAGAAGACCGGCAAGGTCACCCGTGGCCAGCTCGGCGCGGTGGTGCAGGAAATCGACGGCCTGAAGGCGCAGGCGATGGGCCTGCCCGACAGCCGCGGTGCGCTGGTCAACCAGATCGTGCCGGACAGCGCTGCGGCCAAGGCCGGGGTCAAGATCGGTGACGTGATCCGCACGGTGAACGGTGYGCCGGTCAACAGCTGGTCCGATCTGCCGCCGCTGATCGGTGCGATGGCACCGGGCAGCCGCGTCACCCTGGGCGTGATCCGCGATGGCAAGCCGCGTGACCTGAGCGCGACCCTGACCGCTCTGGCCGAGGACGCGCAGGGCAATGGCCGCAGCCCGTCCGCAGGCAATGACACGGCGGCTCCGCAGGCCGGCGCCAATGCCCTGCTGGGGTTGGACGTTGCCGACCTGACTGCGCCGCAGCGCAAGCAGCTGGGCCTGGAGGCGGGTGAAGGTGTCCGCATCACCGCCGTGAAGGGCGAGGGCGCCCGTGATGCCGGCCTGTCCGGGGGCATGGTGATCCTGCAGGTGGCCAGTACCCCGGTCGGCAGCGTTGAAGCCCTGAACCGCGCGCTGTCCGGCTATAAGAAGGGCGATGTGGTCATGCTGCTGGTCCGTACCGGCAGCGGCAACAGCGCCTTCGTCGCGGTCAAGGCCGGCCCGTAACAACCGATGGCCGCCTTCACGGCGGCCCTCGTGGTGTCCCCGAAGCCCCGCCCTGGCGGGGCTTCGGCCATTCCGGGGCCGTGCCGGCAGGCCAACCACGCGGCGGCCCTCCGGGCATGCGATAATCGACCGTTACCCTGACGACGCCGCGCGCCGCCGCCACCTCTCTATGTCCTCTGATTCGATGCGGAACATCCGCAACTTCTCCATCATCGCCCACGTCGACCACGGCAAGTCCACGCTGGCCGATCGCATCATCCAGCTCTGTGGCGGCCTCCAGGCCCGCGAGATGGAAGCGCAGGTGCTCGACTCCAACCCGATCGAGCGCGAGCGTGGCATCACCATCAAGGCGCAGTCGGTGTCGCTGCCGTACGTGGCGAAGGACGGCCAGACCTACCACCTGAACTTCATCGACACCCCCGGCCACGTCGACTTCTCCTATGAAGTCAGCCGCTCGCTGGCCGCCTGCGAGGGCGCGCTGCTGGTGGTCGATGCGGCCCAGGGCGTGGAAGCGCAGTCGGTGGCCAACTGCTACACCGCGGTGGAGCAGGGGCTGGAAGTGGTGCCGGTGATCAACAAGATCGACCTGCCCACCGCCGATATCGAGCGCGCCAAGGCCGAGATCGAGGCCGTGATCGGCATCGATGCCAGCGACGCCGTGCCGGTCAGCGCCAAGACCGGCCTGAACGTGGTCGACGTGCTGGAAGCGATCGTGCATCGCATTCCGCCGCCGGTGCCGCGCGATACCGACAAGCTGCAGGCGCTGATCATCGACTCGTGGTTCGACAACTACCTGGGCGTGGTCTCGCTGGTGCGCGTGATGCAGGGCGAGATCAAGGCCGGTGACAAGCTGCAGGTGATGTCCACCGGCCGCAACCACCAGGTCGACAACGTCGGTGTGTTCACCCCGAAGCGCAAGGTGCTGCCGGCACTGCGCGCGGGCGAAGTGGGCTGGGTCACCGCCAGCATCAAGGACGTGCACGGCGCGCCCGTCGGTGACACCCTGACCCTGGCCGGCGATCCGGCACCGAAGCCGCTGCCCGGCTTCCAGGAAATGCAGCCGCGCGTGTTCGCCGGCCTGTTCCCGGTCGATGCCGAGGACTACCCGGACCTGCGCGAAGCGCTGGACAAGCTGCGCCTGAACGATGCCGCGCTGCGCTTCGAGCCGGAAAGCTCCGAAGCGATGGGCTTCGGTTTCCGTTGCGGCTTCCTCGGCATGCTGCACATGGAAATCGTGCAGGAGCGCCTGGAGCGCGAATACAACCTGGACCTGATCAGCACCGCGCCGACGGTGGTGTATGAAGTCCTGAAGACCGATGGCACGATCATCAACATGGACAACCCGGCCAAGCTGCCGCCGGTGAACCATGTGCAGGAGATCCGCGAGCCGATCATCCGCGCCAACGTGCTCACCCCCGAGGAGTACATCGGCAACATCATCAAGCTGTGCGAAGAAAAGCGTGGCAGCCAGCTCGGCATCAACTACCTGGGCAGCCAGGTGCAGATCAGCTACGAGCTGCCGATGGCCGAAGTGGTGCTGGACTTCTTCGACAAGCTGAAGTCGGTCAGCCGTGGCTATGCTTCGCTGGACTACCACTTCGTGCGCTTCGATGCCGGTCCGTTCGTGCGCGTGGACGTGCTGATCAATGGCGACAAGGTCGATGCGCTGTCGCTGATCGTGCACCGCAGCCATGCCGATCGTCGTGGCCGCGAGCTGTGCGAGAAGATGAAGGACCTGATCCCGCGCCAGCAGTTCGACGTGGCCATCCAGGCCGCCGTCGGCTCGCAGATCATCTCGCGCACCACGGTCAAGGCCATGCGCAAGAACGTTCTGGCCAAGTGCTATGGTGGCGACGTTTCGCGCAAGAAGAAGCTTCTGGAAAAGCAGAAGGAAGGCAAGAAGCGCATGAAGCAGGTCGGCCGCGTGGAAATTCCGCAGGAAGCCTTCCTGGCCGTGCTGCAGATGGACAACAAATA
>NZ_JBFTNR010000522.1:0-2970 GCF_056665995.1 Stenotrophomonas sp. 05L44_2 | reverse complement strand
GCATCGACATCGCCGTGGCTGCGCAGCAGGCCCTTGTACTGGATCACGCGCTCGCCCTGCTTGATCGGGGCCACGGAAAACACACCGTTGCCGTGGATGGCGGACTTGCGGGCTTGGATCTTCTTGGGCATCGGCAAGAGACGTTTGCAGCGGAAGGAACGTTGATTCTCGCCCATTCCGGGTGATTGCGAAAATCACCCCCATGCCGCAGCATGTCGCCCCGATGGCGGCCCTTGGCGACTGCCCTCCGGCCGGGCCCAAGCGCCCGCTGAATGGCCGGGTTGGATGCCGGCGAATAAAAGCGTACAATTTCAGTCCGCTTTAAGAACCACTCGCATCCCATGTTGCGCGTCACCAAGCTCACCGATTACGCCACCGTCGTACTGACCGTACTCGCCGCCCGTCCGGGCGAGGTGCTCAGTGCCACCGAGCTGGCCGAATTCACCGGTCTGGAGCCGCCCACCGTCAGCAAGGTGCTCAAGCCACTGGCCCAGGCCGGCCTGGTCGAAGGCCTGCGCGGCGTCCGCGGCGGTTACCGGCTGACCCGCCCATCGATCGAGATCTCGCTGTTTGAAGTGGTTGAAGCCATGGAAGGGCCGTTGGCCCTGACCGAGTGCAGCCACGACCACCATCAGTGCGGCATGGCGCCCAAGTGCGGCGCGCGCAGCAGCTGGCGGCTGATCAACGACGTGGTCTCCGAGGCCCTGCGCGATGTCAGCCTGGCGCAGATCCTGCCCCCTCTTCCCCTTGTCGACGAAGAACAGCGCCGCACCATCGCTGTCGACGTCGTCTCCTGATCCGTAGGCAGCCCCCCATGGCCACCGAAACCATCGAAACCGTCGCCAGCGACGACACCCCCAACCGCGAGATCCATGAGCAGCTCGGCCGCAAGTATTCGGCCGGCTTCATCACGGACATCGAGTCGGACTCCCTTCCCGCCGGCCTGGACGAGGACACCATCCGCGCCCTGTCGGCCAAGAAGGAAGAGCCGGAATGGATGACGCAGTGGCGCCTGGACGCCTACCGCCACTTCCTGACCATGCCGATGCCGAACTGGGCCAAGCTGCAGATCGCCCCGATCGACCTGCAGGCGCTCAGCTACTACTCCGCGCCGAAGGGCCCGAAGTACGCCTCGCTGGATGACRTGCCCAAGGAACTGCTGGACACCTACGACAAGCTGGGCGTGCCGCTGCACGAGCGCGCCAAGCTGGCCGGCGTAGCGGTGGACGCGGTGTTCGACTCGGTGTCCGTCGGTACCACCTTCCGCAAGGAACTGGCCGAAAAGGGCATCGTGTTCTGCTCGATGTCCGAAGCCATCAAGGAGCACCCGGAACTGGTCAAACAGTACCTGGGCACCGTGGTGCCGGTGGGCGACAACTACTTCGCCGCGCTCAATTCTGCGGTGTTCTCCGATGGCAGCTTCGTGTTCATTCCCAAGGGCGTGCGTTGCCCGATGGAACTGAGCACCTACTTCCGCATCAACGCCGGCCACACCGGCCAGTTCGAGCGCACGCTGATCATCTGCGAAGAGAAGGCGTACGTGTCCTACCTGGAAGGCTGCACCGCGCCGATGCGCGATGAGAACCAGCTGCATGCGGCGGTGGTCGAGCTGGTGACGCTGGACGATGCCGAGATCAAGTACTCCACCGTGCAGAACTGGTACCCGGGCGATGAGAATGGCGTCGGCGGCATCTACAACTTCGTCACCAAGCGYGSCGAWTGCCGTGGCGCGCGCAGCAAGGTCACCTGGACCCAGGTCGAGACCGGCTCGGCGATCACCTGGAAGTACCCGTCCTGCGTGCTGCTGGGCGACGACTCGGTCGGCGAGTTCCACTCGGTGGCACTGACCCATCATCGCCAGCAGGCCGACACCGGCACCAAGATGATCCACGTCGGCAAGCGCACCAAGAGCAAGATCATCAGCAAGGGCATCAGCGCCGGCCGCGGCCAGAACACCTATCGTGGCCTGGTCAAGGTGGACCGCAATGCCGACGGCGCGCGCAACTACACCCAGTGCGATTCGCTGCTGATCGGCAAGCAGTGCGGCGCCCACACCTTCCCCTACATCGAGGTGAAGAACCCCGGCGCCACCGTCGAGCATGAGGCCACCACCTCGAAGATCTCCGACGACCAGCTGTTCTACTGCCGCGCCCGTGGCATCAGCCAGGAAGACGCGGTGTCGATGATCGTCGACGGCTTCTGCAAGCAGGTGTTCCGCGAACTGCCGATGGAATTCGCGGTGGAAGCCAAGAAGCTGCTGGAAGTCTCGCTGGAAGGTTCGGTGGGCTGATCGCCCGCCCTGCCCTCGCACAACGCATTCTCTTTACCGGCGGGCCCCGGCCCGCACCACGGAAACCCCCATCATGCTGAAGATCGAAAACCTCCACGCCCGCATCGGCGACAAGGAAATCCTCAAGGGCCTGTCCCTGGAAGTGAAGCCCGGCCAGGTGCACGCCATCATGGGCCCCAACGGCGCCGGCAAGTCCACCCTGGGCAATGTCCTGGCTGGCCGCGACGGCTATGAGGTCAGCGAAGGCAGCGTGCAGTTCGAAGGCGTCAACCTGCTCGACCAGGACCCGGAAGCGCGCGCCGCTGCCGGCCTGTTCCTGGCATTCCAGTACCCGGTGGAAATCCCCGGAGTGAACAACACCTACTTCCTGCGCGCCGCGCTGAATGCACAGCGCAAGGCGCGCGGCGAGGAAGAACTGGATTCCATGCAGTTCCTCAAGCTGGTGCGGCAGAAGCTGGCCGTGCTGCACCTGAAGGACGAACTGCTGCACCGTGGCGTCAACGAAGGCTTCTCCGGTGGCGAGAAGAAGCGCAACGAGATCTTCCAGCTGGCCGTGCTCGAGCCGAAGCTGGCGATCCTGGACGAAACCGATTCGGGCCTGGACATCGATGCACTGAAGAGCGTGGCCGACGGCGTCAACGCGCTGCGCAGCGCCGACCGCTCGTTCCTGGTCATCACCC
>NZ_JBFTNR010000521.1:0-2983 GCF_056665995.1 Stenotrophomonas sp. 05L44_2 | reverse complement strand
CCCTCGCCCTGCCTGCCGCAGCCCAGCGCGCCAGCTCGGCCGCGGAACTGGACGCGGCCGACAACGGCCTGCTGGTCCTCAGCTACCACGACGTGCGCGATGATGTGCTGGAAAAATCCGACGGCGACGCCTACGCGGTCAGCACGCAGAACTTCGCCGCACACCTGGACTGGCTGTCCGCGCATGGCTATCACCCGGTCTCGCTGTCACAGCTGATCAAGGCCTCGCGCGGCGAAGCAACGCTGCCGCCGCGACCGGTGCTGCTGACCTTCGACGACGGCCTGCGCAGCGTGTACAGCCGCGTCTATCCGCTGCTGCGCGCGTACAACTATCCGGCGCTGGTGGCGGTGATCACCGACTACGTGGACATGGCACCGGGCCGCACCATCGACTACGGCTACCGTCCCTTCGGCCATGACGACTTCCTGACCTGGGACCAGCTGCGCGAGATGCAGGCCAGCGGCCTGATCGAACTGGCCAGCCATACCGACAACCTGCACCACGGCGTGCAGTCCAACCCGCAGGGCAACCAGACCCCGGCGGTGATCACCCGCATCTACGACCCCAAGGCGCAGCGCTATGAAAGCGCGCAGGAGTACGAGAAGCGCCTGCGCGACGATCTCGGCCGCAGCGTACAGCGCATCGAGAAGGAGCTGGGTGTACGCCCGAAAGCGATCGTCTGGCCGTATGCCGCCTACAACCAGTTGAGCAACGACATCGCCGAGCAGCTGGGCATGCCGGTGTCCTTCGACCTGGAAGGTCGCAGCACGCCGGTGACGGCCGACCTGCATGGCCTGGCACGCCTGCTGGTGACCAGMAATCCGAACATCACCTCGCTGGCCTTCGAGCTGCRCCGCAACGYCAATCTGGACGGCACCCGTGCACTGCAGATCGATATGGACTCGGTCTACGACAGCGACCCTGCACAGCAGGCGCGCAACCTGGATGCGCTGATCGAGCGGGTGAAGCGGATCGGCCCGACCCATGTCTACCTGCAGGCCTTCGCCGATCCGGACGGCAACAACACCGCCGATGCCCTGTACTTCCCGAACCGCCACCTGCCGATGCGCGCGGACCTGTTCAACCGCGTCGCCTGGCAGCTGAAAACCCGTGCCGGGGTGAAGGTGTATGCGTGGTTGCCGGTGCTGGGCTATGAACTGCCCGACGCTGCGCAGCGTGCGGCGCTGGGCATCCAGAGCCCGGAACGCGATGGCATGTACCGCCTGGATTTCACCAAGCCGCAGGCACGACAGATCATCAAGGACATCTACGAAGACCTGGCGATCAATTCGTATTTCGAAGGCCTGCTGTTCCACGATGACGGCTACGTGCGCGATACCGAACTTGCCCAGCTGCCGCAGGAAGGCAGCGACGGCGGCCGCACCCAGGCGCTGATTGATTTCACCCTGGAACTGCGTGACAGCGCACAACGCTGGCGCCCCAAGCTGGGCACCGTGCGCAACCTGTACGCGCAGCCGGTGCTGGAGCCGCAGAGCGCGGCGTGGTTCGCCCAGCGCCTGGACCTGTTTAACAAGGCTTACGACCGTACCGCGCTGATGGCGATGCCGTGGATGGAAGGCAGCCGCCGCCCGCAGCGTTGGCTGGACAAGCTGGTGGTGGCCGTGCGTGCGCACGACCCCGAGCTGAAGCACACGATGTTCGAGCTGCAGACCGTGGACTGGCGCACGCAGCGGCCGATCAGCGGCGAACAGCTGCGCGCGCAGATCCGCCGCCTGCAGGCACAGGGCGTGCGCCATTTCGCGTGGTACCCGGACGATTTCATCGCCGACAAGCCGTCGACCCAGGATGCACGCGCGGCGATGTCCGCGCGCAACTTCCCGTATCCGGAGAAGTGACGTGGACATGAATCCGTGGCTCAACGCCATGTTCCAGTTCGCCTTCTTCTACCCCATGGTGATGGCGTTCTTCTGGATGTCCGGGGGCCTGTACTACTTCTTCCGCCGTGAGCGGAAGTCGCGGCCGCGCAACGATCCACCACCGATGGCGGAGTATCCGTTCGCCAGCCTGCTGATCCCGTGCCACAACGAATCGGCGAACCTGGACGACACCCTCGGCGCGGCATTGGCCCAGCGCTATCCGGACTTTGAGGTGATCGCCATCAACGATGGCAGCACCGACGACACCGGCACCCGCCTGGACGCGCTTGCAGAGCTTCATCCGCGCCTGCGCGTGGTCCACCTGGACCGCAACCTGGGCAAGGCCAACGCGTTGCGCATGGGCGCGCTGGCCGCGAGATCGGAGTACCTGGTGTGCATCGATGGTGATGCCATGCTGGAAGAGTTCGCCATGCACTGGATGGTCTGGCACCTGACCAGCGGCCCACGCGTGGGTGCGGTGACCGGCAACCCGCGCATCCGCAACCGCTCCACCCTGCTCGGCCGCCTGCAGGTGGCGGAGTTCTCCTCGATCATCGGCATGATCAAGCGCGCCCAACGCGTGTACGGCCGCATCTTCACCGTGTCCGGCGTCATTGCCGCGTTCCGTCGCACCGCCCTGCATCGCATCGGCTACTGGGCCGATGACATGGTCACCGAGGACATCGACATCAGCTGGCGGCTGCAGCTGGATCATTGGGACATCCGTTACGAGCCCAATGCGCTGTGCTTCATCCTGATGCCGGAAACGCTGAAGGGCCTGTGGCGGCAGCGACTGCGCTGGGCACAGGGCGGCGTGGAAGTCCTGTTGCGCCACGGCTCCTCGTTGTTCAGCTGGCGCAAGCGGCGGATGTGGGGCGTGCTGCTGGAATACATCCTCAGCGTGCTGTGGGCCTACACCATGCTGGTGATCATCCTGCTGTGGGCAGTGGGCAAGTTCATCCCGATGCCGCCGTCGCTGTACATCGACACGTTGCTGCCGCAATGGCATGGCGTGATCCTGGCCCTGGTCTGCCTGCTGCAGTTCGCCAGCAGCCTGATCATCGACAGGCGTTACGAAACGCATATCGGCCGCAACTATTTCTGGG
>NZ_JBFTNR010000520.1:0-4173 GCF_056665995.1 Stenotrophomonas sp. 05L44_2 | reverse complement strand
CGCCACCCAGTGCCGGGCCGGCGATCATGCCAGCCTGGAACACCACGGCGCCAAGGCCGGCGCCACGGGCGAAGTGCTCGCGTGCCAACACCCGGGCGAACAGTGCGTTGTAGATCGGCGACAGGAAGGCGCGGACCATGCCGGTCAGTGCGATCGCCGCATAGATCGGCCACACGCCCTCAACCGGCAGCCAGCCCTTGGCCACGCTGGTCAGCACCAGCGCGGTGGCGACCAGGCCGGAACAGGCGACCATGCCCAGCTTGCGGCGCGGCAGATGATCCACCAGATAACCGGCGAACGGGGCCACGCAGAAGAACGGCAGCACCTCGGCCAGGCCGATCAGGCCCAGCGAGAACGGATTGCGGGTGACTTCGTAGATGTGCCAACCGACGGTGACCGCGACCACCTGGTAGGACAGCATCGCGAAGATGCGATACGCCAGCAGCCTGGCGAAACCGGGCCGGGACAGCAGGCCCAGCGCGGTGTCTTCGGCCGTGGCGGGCTCGCTCACGACGGATCGCGCTGCAGCTGGGCCTGCGCGGTCTCGCGGATGAACGCCAGCATCGCCGCCACGCCGTTGCTGCGGGTCGGCGACAGGTGGCGGGCCAGACCGATGTCCTGGATATAGCTGGGTTCGGTGGCCAGGATCTCCTGCGCGGTGCGCCCGGAGTACACGCGCAGCGCCAGGAAGATCAGGCCGGAGACGATGGCCGAATCGCTGATGGCGTGGAAGCGCAGCGACTGCGCGTTGCCTTCCGGCACGATCCAGACCATCGACTGGCAACCGAGCAGGCGGTGCTCTTCGGTCTTCCACGCGTCCGGGAAGGCGGGCAGCTTGCGGCCGAGGTCGATCAGGTACTGGTAGCGCTCGGACCAGTCGCCGAAGAAACCGAATTCCTCGGCGATGGCCGTCTGTGCCTCGGCGGYGGTGGGTTCAAGCGGGAACGGGGAGTCGATCACAACAGTCTCTACAGTAGGGAGCGTGGCCGGCTGACCGGCCACGGGGCAGGGCAGGTCAGCCGCGCTTGCGCGACCAGCGCACGCCCTGCGGGGTGTCTTCCAGCACGATGCCTTCGGCGGCCAGCTGGTCGCGGATGGCGTCGGAACGAGCGAAGTCACGTGCCTGCTTGGCTGCCGCGCGTTCGTCGATCAGGCCCTGGATACGCGCATCGTCGCGCAGGGTGCCGTACAGGCGGTCGAGGGTGCGGCCGGACTGTTCGATCAGCGCATCGGACCAGTCCAGCGGCTGCCGGTAGTGGGCCGACAGCAACGCCAGGCGCAGCGCCTCGGGGGCATGCCTGCGGACCAGGTCGTGGACGCGCTCGATGTTGCCGATCGACTTGCTCATCTTGGCGCCGCCGAAGTTGAGCATGCCGTTGTGCAGCCAGAAGCGCGCGAACACCTTGCCGCCGTGCGCGCACTCGCTCTGTGCGATYTCGTTTTCGTGGTGCGGGAACTKCAGGTCGACGCCGCCGGCATGGATGTCGATGGTCTCGCCCAGGTGCGCGGCGGCCATCGCCGAGCATTCGATGTGCCAGCCCGGACGGCCGCGGCCCCAGGGCGATTCCCAGCCCGGCAGGTCGTCGCTGGACGGCTTCCACAGCACGAAGTCGCCGGGGGCGCGCTTGTAGGGAGCGACCTCGACCCGGGCGCCGGCCAGCATCTCGTCCGGATCGCGGCGCGACAGCTTGCCGTAGCCCTCGAAACTGCCGACGGCGAACAGCACGTGGCCCTCGGCGGCGTAGGCATGCCCGCTGCTGACCAGCTGCTCGATCATGGTGATGATCTGCGCCATGTGCGCGGTCACTTCCGGCTCGATGTCCGGCGGCACCACGCCCAGCGCGGCCATGTCTTCACGGTAGGCAGCAGCGAAACGGTCGGTGATGGTGCTGATCGGCACGCCCTGCTCGCGCGCGGCGGTGTTGATCTTGTCGTCCACGTCGGTGATGTTGCGGGCGTAGCGCAGGGCACCGAAGCGCCGCCGCAGCAGGTCGGCCAGCACCCCGAACACCACCGGCCCACGGGCGTTGCCGATGTGCACGTAGTTGTAGACCGTCGGGCCGCACACATACAGGGTCGGACAGGCCGGATCGAGCGGAGTGAACGGTTCGAGCTGGCGAGTCAGGTTGTTGTGCAGGCGCAGGGTCATGGGTCTGTGACTGGGGGACAAGCCTGTGATTTTAGAACGTGTCGGGGCCCTTTGGGGGGACCGTTGCCACCGGTGGACGTCACCGGCGGCCGGGGTGGGGTGGGCAGGAACGGCGCGGACGGGTAATGTTCAGCCCCTTGCGGTCACCACTGCCTACACTATTGCCGTGTCCCTGCTCCCTTCGCCAATGAAAACCACCGCGTTGCTGACCCTGGCCTGCCTGTCGGCGCTGCCCGCCGTGGTCCGGGCCCAGGAGGCCGAGCCCCGCAACCGGGTGGTGATCGTGGAGAACGTGAAGTTCGACTACGCCCAGGTGCTCAACGTGGAGCCGGTGTTCCAGACCCTGCGTGCCACCCGCACCGAGGAGCACTGCGAGCCGGTCTCGACCCGTACCCTGGCCCCGGTCAACGTCACTGGCGAGGAGCCGGTTGAGGACAAGGGCCGCATCGGCCGCCTCTGGGATTCGGTTCGCTCGATGTTCAAGCGCAGCGACGAGGAAGTGCTGGAGGAACTGCCGGCCGAAGCCCCCGCCCCGGCGCCGGCCAACACGGGCCCGATGCTGACGCGGGACTGTCGTATCGTGCCCGTCGGACGCGAGTTCCGCCGCCCCATCGCCTATGACGTGGACTATGTCTACAAGGGCACCAAGTACCGTTCACGGCTGCCCGAAGACCCGGGCAACCGGCTGAAGATCCGGGTTTCGATCACCCCCTGGGTGGGCCCGGAGCAGGCTGCCGCCGGCACCCCCTGATTCTGCGACGCCGGCCTCTTGCGCCGGCCCCGGCCGCATGTAAAGATTGCCGACCAATGAAGCTCACCGACTTCCAGCACGACAGCAGCGCCGCCCGCCAGGCCACTGGCATGACGTCGCGTGCCCGTCGACCGGAACCCCACATTCTCGCTGGGTAATCCGGAGCTTTCTGCTGTTCGTCCGAAAAAAACCCAGCCCGCCGGCTGGGTTTTTTCGTTTCCGCGTTCTGAAAGCTTCATCTGCAACCTTTTCGCACCACCCTGGTTTCCGGTTTTCCCTTCCACCTTCCACCGCGTCGACCCTCGGCGCCGCTCATGCAAGGAATGATGATGTCCCCCAAGCACTTCCTGAACACCCAGGACTGGAGCCGCAGCGAACTTGACGCGCTGCTGACCCAGGCTGCGCTGTTCAAGCGCAACAAGCTCGGCGACCAGCTCAAGGGCAAGTCGATCGCGCTGGTGTTCTTCAATCCGTCCATGCGCACCCGCACCAGTTTCGAGCTGGGTGCGTTCCAGCTCGGTGCCCACGCAGTGGTGCTGCAGCCGGGCAAGGATGCATGGCCGATCGAGTTCAACCTCGGCACGGTGATGGACGGCGATACCGAAGAGCACATCGCTGAAGTAGCCAAGGTGCTCGGCCGCTACTGCGACATCATTGCCGTGCGCGCGTTCCCGAAGTTCGTCGACTGGGCCTACGACCGCCAGGACGTCGTGCTCGAGAGTTTCGCCAGATACTCGCCGGTGCCGGTGATCAACATGGAGACCATCACCCATCCGTGCCAGGAACTGGCGCACGTGATGGCCCTGCAGGAGCATTTCGGTACCCAGGACCTGCGCGGCAAGAAGTACGTGCTGACCTGGACCTACCACCCCAAGCCGCTGAACACCGCAGTGGCCAACTCGGCGCTGACCATCGCCACCCGCATGGGCATGAACGTGACGCTGCTGTGCCCGACCGCCGACTACATCCTCGACGAGCGCTACATGGGCTGGGCCGAGCAGAACGTGGCCGAGAGCGGCGGTTCGCTGAAGATCAGCCATGACATCGACAGTGCCTATGCCGGTGCCGACGTGGTCTACGCCAAGAGCTGGGGCGCGCTGCCGTTCTTCGGCAACTGGGAGCCGGAGAAGCCGATCCGCGACCAGTTCAAGCACTTCATCGTCGACGAGCGGAAGATGGCCCTGACCAACAACGGTGTGTTCAGCCACTGCCTGCCGCTGCGCCGCAACGTCAAGGCGACCGACGGCGTGATGGATTCGCCGCAGTGCATCGC
>NZ_JBFTNR010000519.1:0-5099 GCF_056665995.1 Stenotrophomonas sp. 05L44_2 | reverse complement strand
GATCAGGGTGTTGGCCTGGGCACGAGTGTCTGCCCAGACGGTCAGCTGCACGCGAGCGTGCTTCTGGTCGGGGATGGACCCTTCGTTGAACCACAGCGCCTGCCCACCCACCTGCTGGTAGACCGCGCAGGGATAGGTGACTCGGTCCGGTGGAACATCCGGGTACAGGCGCCCCTGCAGCAATCCGCCAAGCAGTTGCTGCAACTTCGGTTCGTAACTCATCGCAGTGTCCTCGCTCAGGCGGTTGCAGCCAGCTGTTCGGTGAACAGCAYGGCGGTGTGTCGCGTGCCAAGGTCGGGCACCACACCGGTAATATCGAACGTGTGGCCGTCGTGCACGATGCGCATTCCGATGCCAATGCCGGCTCGCTGCGCCGGCGCCAGGCGCACCTGGAAGCGCTGGCGGCGGATCGCTGCGGACAGCCCGCTGTCCAGCTTCACCCGCTGCACCGTGTCAGCACGTTCAAGAGGAATTGCCGCCCACAGATCGGCAACGCTCACCCACGCATCCAGAGGTTGGCCCCAGGCATCGACGCGCCCATCCTGGCGCTCGATGCGGATGCGACGGTTGAAGTGACCGGCGTTCATGGGGTCGCTGCCAGTCGGTAGGGATCGAGCAGTGCGGCGACGCCAAACGGCAGCTCCATCGCGATGGCGGCAGCACCGACCGGTACATCCAAGGCGTGCGTGGAAACCACCACCGCTTCCCGATGCGCATACAGATGGCCCAATAGCAGGCGCACCGCAGCGCGGATGCTGTCGTTGGCCGGCAGGCCCTGCAGCAGCTGCGCGCTGCGTTCAGTGGCCACGGCCAGGCGACGATCAGCGACGTCACGCATGGCCTTGGCCTTGGCCGCGTTGGTCTCGGCATTGGCGGCGGCGACCGCGGCTTCATGCCCGGTCACCGCCGCCGCCATGTCCTGCGGCAACTGGTCCAGCGCCAGATCCAGTGCCGCCTGGTCGGCAAACAGCGCCCGCCGCAGGTAGGCCGACGCCGCGTCGGTCGCCGCGGCCAGCAGGTCGTCCAGAATGGCGTCGTCGTAGTCGCCGTCGATACGGCAGTGCATGCGGCACTGCTCAAGTGTCAGCAGGGGCATCGAATCCTCCTTCGTTGATGGATGTTGGATGCCCCGACCCTGCGCACGCGGCTACGCCGCACGCTGTCATCAAGGACGGTGCGAAAAGGGCAGGGTCGGGGCGGAAACAGAAACGGCCCACCAGGACTGGCAGGGCCGCAAATACGATGACAAGGTGCCGACGGGCGGCATAAACGCAAAAAGCCCCCGGCGGTCGCCAGAGGCTTGTATGTCATCGTGGTTGAAAAGATACGCCTGAGGTGTGCACCCGTCAATCCGTAAACCGTCACCAGTCTGGTGACTTTTCCGGGCCCTGCGCCGGTGCAGTCACAGAGGCGAGCGGTGGTCTGGATAGAATGGTGCGGCACCGCTTCCGCGGCGCTTTCCCAGCCGGATTTCTGCATGTCTTCCCGTTCCGAACGTTTCCTCGATCCACGCTCCGAGCAGGGTGTGCTGCGGCTGTCCATCGCCGCCTCGCTGCTGCTGGCCGCCGCCGCAGTGGTATTCGGCCTGCTGGCCAATTCGTCGCTGATCATCTTCGATGGCATCTACGGCCTGATCGACGTGGTGATGACGTGGCTGTCGCTGCTGGTCGCGCGGCTGATCGCGCTGTCCACCCAGACCGACGCAGTGCAGTCGCGTTTGAACCAGCGCTTCACCATGGGCTTCTGGCATCTGGAACCGATCGTGCTGGGAGTCAGTGGCACGCTGATGATCGGTGCGGCGTTGTACGCACTGGTCAATGCGGTCGATGCGCTGATGTCGGGTGGGCGACAGATCGCGCTTGGCCCCGCAATCATCTTCGCGGCACTGTCGATCGTGGCTGAAAGCGCGCTGGCCTGGTTCGTGCTGCGTGCGAACCAGCGCATCGGTTCGGAGTTCATCGCACTGGATGCGAAGAACTGGGTGATCGCCGCGAGCATGTCGGCCTGCTATCTGCTGGCCTTCCTCGGTGGCGTGCTGGTGCGTGGCACGTCGCTGGCGTGGGTCGGGCCGTACATCGATCCGGCCATCCAGTTACGTGGCGCAGGTGGGCCGTGGCGAGCAGATCGAGCTGTTCTTCGTGGTGCGTGAGGACGATCCGCCGCGGCCCCTGCTGGAGTGGGATCACCTGCGTGACGAGATCGGCGATGCGCTGGGCGAATCGTCGCCGGACCGCTGGCTGACCATCATGTTCACCACCGACCGGGAATGGACGATCTAGGCCGGCAGGACGTTCAATCAAATTTTTCGGATTTATTGCAACCAAAGGTGTGCAGAATCCGGGCAAAGTAAGCTCCAACGCACTACCCACCCACTGACCAGGAGCATCCCGATGTCCATCGAAAAGGTTCTGTACACCGCCCAGGCCACCTCCACCGGCGGCCGTGAAGGCCGTTCCGTCTCGTCCGACAACGTGCTGGACATCCAGCTGTCGACCCCGCGCGAGCTGGGCGGCGCTGGCGGCCCGGGCACCAACCCGGAACAGCTGTTTGCTGCCGGCTATTCGGCCTGCTTCCTGGGCGCACTGAAGTTCGTCGCCAGCCAGGCCAAGGTCGCGCTGCCGGCCGACACCACCGTGACCGGCAAGGTCGGCATCGGCCAGATCCCGACCGGTTTCGGCATCGAAGCCGAGCTGACCATCAATGTGCCGGGCGTGCCGCGCGAGCAGGTGGAAGAGCTGGTGCAGAAGGCACACATCGTCTGCCCGTACTCCAACGCGACCCGCGGCAACATCGACGTGGCGCTGATCGTTGCCTGATGCGGTGATGCCGGCCAGCGGCCGGCAGTACCAAGCGGCTGGGCAAAAAAATGGGCGGATACCGGTCGAAACCGGGCATCCGCCCATCCCAGCTTCGTTGTCCCGCAAGGGGGCATGAGGTTGCCGGCCAGCGGCCGGCACTACCAGGTCACTTCTCGCTCGTAATGAGCTGCACGACGCTGGAGAAATCCAGCTTGCCGCGGCCGGCCTGGTGGTTCATCGAGTACAGGTTGCGGGCCACTTCGCCCAGCGGGATCGAGGCGCCGACGCTCATCGCCGCCTCCACCGCCAGGCCCATGTCCTTCAGCATCAGATCGCTGCCGAAGCCGCCGCTGTAACCGCGCGACGCCGGCGCGTTTTCCAGCACACCCGGCCACGGGTTGCACACTTCGGTCGCCCAGCTGCGGCCGGTGCTGACCGCCATCATCTGCGACAGCACCTTCGGGTCCAGCCCGTGTGCCACGCCCAGGGCGATGGCTTCGCCGGTGACGGCCATGATCACGCCCAGCGCCATGTTGTTGCACAGCTTGGCGACCTGGCCGGCGCCACTGGCGCCCACATGGAAGATGTTCCTGCCCATCGCCTGCAGCACCGGGCGGGCGCGTTCAAGCGCGTCCTCTTCGCCACCGACGATGAAGGTCAGCGTGCCGGCCTGTGCGCCGGCAGTGCCACCGGACACCGGCGCGTCGATCATCTGCAGGCCACGTGCGGCGGCCGCTTCGGATACCTTGCGCGCGCTGGCCGGGGCAATCGTGCTGCAGTCGATGACCAGCGCACCGGCGGGAATCGCGGCAAGGATGCCGTCATCACCCAGGTACACGCCTTCAACATGGCGGCTGGCCGGCAGCATCGAGATCACCACCTCGGCCTCGGCCAGGGTCTCGCGTGCCGATGCCGCTGCGCTGGCACCCGCGTCGACCGCCGCCTGCACCGCGGCAGGCACCAGATCGAACACACGTACGGTGTGGCCGTTCTTGACCAGATTGGCGGCCATCGGGCCACCCATGTTGCCCAACCCAATGAATGCAACGCGGCTCATGCAAGGCTCCTTTCAGCGACAGGGGTGCCCAGGTCGGCCAGCGGATGCGCGGCATCGGCCCAGGGAGAAGCGAAGAACGTATCGGCCCATGCGCGGTCGGCATCGGCCAGCGTGGCCGGGTTCCACGAGGGATTGCGGTCCTTGTCGATCAGCAGCGCGCGGATGCCTTCAGCAAAATCACCATGCGCGGCGCAATGCAGGGCGGTGATGTATTCCAGCCGGTACACGCTGGCCAGATCCTGGCCGGCGCTGCGGCGCTGCAGTTCGAAGGCCAACCGTGCCGAACCCGGCGCACCGGCGGCAAGGGTCTTCTGTGCGGCCTGCAGCCACGCGTCATCGGTCTGCAGGGTGCTGATGCGTTCGACGACGGCGGCCAGGTCATCGCCTGCGCACAGCGCATCGACCTGCGTAGCGTTGGCCAGCAGCGGGCCGGTAGCCGCATCGCTGGCAAACGACAGCAGCAGCTGTGACAGGCGCTCGTGGTTGCGTGCGGCATCGGTCGACCACGCGACCTGCAGCAGCGCGTCGAACACCGCACTGCGGCGTTCCTCGGCCACATGCACGTCGGCCAGGCCGGCATAGATCGCATCGCCCGGGTTGAGCAGCGCACCGGTCAGGGCAAGGAACAGGCCACCGTTGCCCGGCACGCGCGGCAGCAGCCAGCTGCCACCCACGTCAGGGAACAGGCCCACGGTGATTTCCGGGAAGGCCAGCTTGGAACGCTCGCTGACAACGCGATGGCTGGCGCCGGACATCAGGCCGATGCCCCCGCCCATCACGATGCCGTGACCCCAGCACAGGATCGGCTTGGCGTAGGTATGGATCAGGTAGTCGACGCGGTACTCGACGTCGAAGAACTCGGCGGCGTAGTCGTTCCCGCGGATATCGTTCTGGCCGGCGTCGCGGTAGGCACGCATGCTCTGGTACAGGCTGTGCAGGTCACCGCCGGCGCAGAACGCCTTCTCACCGGCGCCCTGCAGCACCACCATGGCGATGGCATCGTTGTCGGCCCAGGCATTCAACTGCTGCAACAACAGGTGCGCCATCGGCAGCGAGAAACCATTGAGCGTGCGCGGTGCGTTCAGCGTGGCGATGCCGATGCGCGTGCCGTTGCCGGCCACGCGCTCTTCGAACAGCACCGGTGCTTGCTCGGCAACGGTGTCGGTGGTCATGCGTTCTTCCACTGCGCGGCGCGCTTTTCAAGGAAGGCACTCACGCCCTCGACCTGGTCAGCGGTGTCGAAC
>NZ_JBFTNR010000518.1:0-3027 GCF_056665995.1 Stenotrophomonas sp. 05L44_2 | reverse complement strand
TTGTTGAACACCACCACCTTGATCGGAAGATTCTCCTGCACCGCGGTCAGCAGGTCGCCCAGCAACATCGCCAACCCACCATCGCCGGACAACGAAATCACCTGCCGCCCCGGGAAGGCCTTCTGCAGACCCAGCGCCTGCGGCATCGCGTTCGCCATCGTGCCGTGCAGCAGGCTGGTCAGCGTGCGGCGCCGGCCATTCACCCGGATGTGCCGCAGCACCCACACCATCGGCGAGCCACCATCCGCGGTGAACAGCGCATCGTCGGTAGCGTACTTCGACAGCAGCGCGGTCAGGTGCTGCGGATGGATCAGTTCGCCTTCGCCGGGTTGTTCCTCCTGCTCGCGCTTCTTCAGCGCCTTGTCGCGGTGCTCGATGCATTCGTCCAGGAAACTGCTGTCTTCGCGCGGGGGCAGCATCGGCAGCAGCGCGTCCAGCGTCGGTGCGATATCACCGACCACGCCCAGGTTCACCGGATGGCGGCGACCGAGGTGGCTGCCGTCGCGGTCGACCTGGATGATCGTGGCCTTGTCCGGATAGAACTGGCCCCAGGCGAAATCCGCGCCGAGCAGCAGCAGCGTGTCGCACTCCATCAACGTGTGGAACCCGGATTCGATGCCGAAGACTCCGGTCATGCCCATGTTGTACGGGTTGTCCGGTTCGACGAAGTCCTTCGCACGCGATGTGTGCGCCACCGGTGCCTGCAGGCGCCGCGCCAGTTCCAGCAGCTGCGCATGTGCCCCCTGGCAACCGGCGCCGGCATAGATGCCGATGCGCTTGCCCTGCCCCAGCAGTTCGGCGATGTGCTGCAGCTCGGCCTCGGAGGGGCGCAGCACCGGCTGGGTGTAATGCACCGAGAACGGCACATCGTGCTTCACTTCCGCTTCGCTGATGTCGGCCGGCAGGATCACCACCGCCACACCGCGGCGGCTGATCGCCGCCTGGCAGGCCAGCGCCACCACGCGCCGTGCCTGGGCCGGGCTGTGCACCTGCTCGCAGAACACGGTGCAGCTGCCGTACACCGCCTTGAAATCCACTTCCTGCGGGAACTCCATGCCCAGTTCGCTGGTGACCACCTGGCTGGCGATCAGCACCATCGGCGCGCGGTTGCGGTTGCTCTCGAAGATGCCGTTGATGAAGTGCAGACCGCCAGGACCGCACGAACCCGCGCAGGCGGTCAGCTGGCCACTGATCAATGAATCGGCACCGGCCGCGAACGCCGCGACCTCTTCATGGCGGACATGCACCCACTCGATCTCACTGCGATGCAGTGCGTCGGTGACATGGTTCAGGGTGTCGCCGACGATGCCATAACAACGGCGGACGCCCGCCTGCTGCAGGGTATCGACGACGATCTCGGCAACGCGCTTGCTCATGGGACTACAGCCTTGCAAGGGGGAACCCCGAGGCTAGTCCCGGTGAAGTGATGCTCCCGTGGGCAAGAGGCCGATCGCCTTGTCGTGCAAACTCCGGGCAGGGCTGCCGTCAATCGTTGACGTTGATCCACCCCGTCACCGCGCCGCGCTTCGGGTTGCGATAACGCAGCTTCACCCAACCATCCTGCTCATCCAGCATCTCCACGCGATCACCCTGCACCAGGTAGCGCTGCGTGCTGGACGCACCGGGATGATCGAACAGGAACAGGCGCGCAGGCAGCACGCTCGCCATCAGCCCCACCAGCGGCGCACCGCTTGCTGGTGCGCCGAGCCCGTCGCCGATGGCGCTTTCCAGCACCTTGCCGGAGGGATCGTAGGTACGCCACACCGCCAGTGGCCCCTGGTTCTCGGTCTCTTCCCAGTGCAGCGCCCGGTTCAGCGTATCGCCCAGCATCAACACGCTCTCACCGCGGTACAGATAGAGCTGCGGTCCGTTGAAGCGATACACGTCGGTGTACCACATCGGCCCGCTGCGGCAGCTGGCGGTCAGCGTGCGCGTGGCGGCGTCGGCGGTAAGGCCCATCAGGTCACCGCACTGGTCGTTTCCATGGGTCACCGCCTTCAGTGCGCGGAACTCACCGCTGCCCACGTCGAAGCGATAGACCGCAACGGCCTCATTGACCATGCCCACCGCCGCGCGCGCAACCAGCTCGGGACGCCCGTCGAAATCGAGGTCCTCTGCGCTCAGGCGCGAATGTCCCTCGGCGTCCGGCGCGCCAGGCAGGCGCTGCCGTTTCCCTGCCGGCTGCAGGAGCACGGCTAGCATGCCGTCCTCCTGTACCTCCACCGACGCCTGCACGCCCGCTGCCGGCGAAAACCGCAGCAGGCCCCGGTCCTCGTCCTGCGCCTGTGCCGCCGGCGCCAACAGACCGGCCAGCATCACCGCCATCAGCACTTCCCTGGGTGCCATCGTCATTCCCTGCAGCGCCACAGTGGCGCGTCCAGGTCAGAACGATACGTCAACCGCCTGCCGCGACCACAGCACCGACTGGTGTTTGGTCTGCTGCTTCCACGCCAGACGGATCGCTTCGATGTCGGCGCGGCGCTGCGGGCTGTCCTCGTGCAGCACCACCAGCACCTTGGTGCGCAGGCGGTTCGGGGAGGCATCGCCACGGAACAGCCACTGGCCGTAGGCATCGAACACGGTCAGGCCGTCCGGGAAGCGCGGCGTCACTTCCTTGTCCAGGAACGCGCGCCACTGCGCATCACTGATGGTGTCGGCCTGCGGGCGGTCAYCGGCGCCCTGCTCTTCGCCCACGCCGAAATAAAGCTCGCTGCGCACCCAGCCGTGGCCGCTGGACGGACGCGCGGCGTCGCCCTGCAGGTCGGCGGTGGTGGCATAGGCGCTGGGCGCCTTGGAGGACAGGCTGGCGCAGCCACTGGTGGCCAGCAGCACGGCGAAGACAAGGCCAAGGTGTTTCATCGGGAACAGCACTCCGGGAAGGGAAAAAAGCACGACGAAGGGGCACGGAGGGTACACCTGCGCCTCGGTTGCGGCTGCAACCAATGCCCTCATGCCGGCAAGGCATGAAGTAATGCAATGGGAGACGGGACTTGCATCGCACCGCCTCCTCACGCCAAGATAATATAT
>NZ_JBFTNR010000517.1:0-3030 GCF_056665995.1 Stenotrophomonas sp. 05L44_2 | reverse complement strand
ACGATGCCCTGCAGGCGCGCGGCCGCAATGCGGCCCGATTGCAGCGACTGCCAGGCCAGGCCCATGCCCGCCCACAGTTCGATCATCGCCACGGTCAGGAACACCAGCCCGGCGGCCATTTCCGGCGCGATGCGCTGTTGTTCGGCCGCATGCAGCGCCAGTGCCAGCATCGCTACCAGGCCGAGCCCGGCCAGCACACCATGCAGCGTTGATGCAGCGATCAGCCGCAGGCGTCGACGACGATCGCGCGAGGCCACCTGCTTGGCCGCCACCCGCACCTTCAACTGCCAGGCATTGCCAGCGTTGAGCGCGGCCAGATCAGCCGCCCCTTCCAGCCCCTCGAATGCCGCCGTGCGCAACGCTGCGCGATGTGCGGCGCGGTCGGCCTCTTCGCTGTCATGGCCCCTCACGCCCAGCCACGGCACGCCAATGCCGATCAGCAACGCCAGTACCGCCAGCAGCACCGCTGCCGATGGCAGGATCAACGCTGCCGAGCCCACGCCCACCAACGTCAACGCGCCCAGCGCCAGCAACGGGCCGATGGCACGCACCAGCAGGCCATCGATTTCGCCGATGTCACCCAGCAGCCGCGCCAGCAGATCGCCGGTGCGGGTTGCGCCCAACCGTGCCGGAGCCAGTGGCAGCGCGCGGCGGAAGAACCATACGCGCAGGTCGCGGGCGATGCGCAGGGTGGCGTCATGCCCCACCAGCTTTTCGAAGTAGCGCGATGCGATGCGCGCCATGGTCAGGCCGCGGATGCCGGCCGACGGAGTGAAGAAATTGAAGCCCTGGCCAAGGCCCGCTGCACCGGCCAGCGCTGCAGCAGTGAGGAAGCCACCAGACAGGCCCAGCAGGGCGGTGCCGGCCAGCATCGTGGTCCACAGCAGCAGCACTGCCAGCAGCAGGCGCGGGCGATGACGCAGGAATACCGTGCGCAGCGAATCGGCAGAGCGGCTCATGCGCGTACCGCCTGCGCCGGCTCAACCAGGCGTCCTTCGGGCAACAGCAGGCAGCGGTCGGCCCAGGCGATCACCGCCGGGCTGTGGGTGGCCACCACCACGCTGCGTCCGCGCGCATAGGCGGCCAGGCTGCGCAGCAGCGCTGCTTCGGTTTCGGCATCGAGAAACGCGGTCGGCTCGTCCAGCAGCAGCACCTGCGGATCGCGCAGCAGCAGGCGCGCCAGGCCGATGCGACGTGCTTCGCCACCGGACAGGCCAAAGCCGCGCTCGCCGATCAGCGTATCCAGCCCCTGCGGCAGGCGCTGTGCGAACTGCAGCACCTGGGCGGCTTCGGCAACGGCGCGCAGGCGCGCGTCGCTGGCACCGGGATCGGCCAGGCGCAGGTTCTCGGCGATGGTGCCGTGGAACAGATAGGGGCGCTGGCTGGCATAGGCCACCTGCAGCCCCGGCCGCAACTGCACCCGGCCAGCACGCGGCGGCAGCCAACCGGCCAGCGCTTCCAGCAACGTGCTCTTGCCGCTGCCACTGGGGCC
The DNA here is from genome assembly GCF_056665995.1 of Stenotrophomonas sp. 05L44_2. Taxonomy (NCBI): domain Bacteria; kingdom Pseudomonadati; phylum Pseudomonadota; class Gammaproteobacteria; order Lysobacterales; family Lysobacteraceae; genus Stenotrophomonas; species Stenotrophomonas sp. 05L44_2. Next base: position 1,538 of record NZ_JBFTNR010000517.1, on the reverse strand, counting down.
GACCAGGGCCAGACGCTGGCCCGGTTCCAGCTGCAGGTCCAGGTTCTGCAGCACATCGTGCGCAGCGCCCAACGGACGCAATACCAGACCGTGYGCCTGCAGTGGCGGCAACGCGGCCTCGGCAGGCTCCGGCGTCAGCGGCACAGTGCCGTCGATTGTGCTGGCCTCCTCTTCCGGCAGCGCCTGCAGCAGGCGCTCCACCTCGGCGGCGGCGGCCAGTGCATTGGCGCGGTCGTGATAGTGCGCGGCCAGGCGCCGCAACGGTGCGTAGAACTCCGGTGCCAGCAGCAGGCAGAACAGGCCCGCCCCCAGCGTCGGCACGGTCGCATGCAGCGACATCAGGCCCAGATAGCTCAGGCCCAGATACAACGCGACCATCGCCACGCTGACCGAGGCAAAGAATTCCAGCACGGTGGACGACAGGAAGGCGATGCGCAGCACCTTCATCGTGCGCACGCGCACACCTTCTGCCGCGGCCTCGATGCCGGCCAGTTCGGCTTCCCCACGGCCATACAGGCGCAGCAGGCCCAGGCCCTTGATGCGATCGGCGAAGTGCCCGCTCATCCGCGCCAGCTCGCCCAGCTGCGCGCGCCCGGCGGCTTCGGCGCCCCAGCCCACCAGCATCATGAAAAACGGCACCAGCGGTGCAGTGAACAGCAGGATCAGTGCAACCACCCAATCSACCCAGGCCACAGCAGCCAGGATCAACAACGGCACCACCACCACTTCGGTACGCACCGGCAGGAAACCACTGTAGTAGTTCTCGATCGCATCGCCGTGATGCAGCATCAACTCGCCCAGTTCACCGGTACGGCGCTGCCGAAGCCACAATGGGCCGTGCCCGAGCAGACGCGCGAAGACACGCTCGCGCAGGGACAGGCGTGCGGCATCGGCAACGTCACCGGCCGCAGCCTGGGTGGCACTGCCCAGCAGGGTGCGCACGACAAGGATCACCGCCAACGCGGCCAGCACCGGCAGGCCCTGGGCCAGCGGCACGCGCTCGACCAGCACCTGCTGCACCAGCCAGGCGATGGCGGCAGCTTGAGCGATCAACAGCGCACCGGACACGCTGATGCACAGCGACGCCAGCCGCTGCCGCCCCTTCGCGGYACGGGCCAGATCGGCCAGCCAGGCGGTACGCACACGCCGCAGGCGGGTCGATTCTTCATCCCGATCAGGGGCGTCAGCGGTCGGTTCGGCAGCGCTCAAGGCTCTTCACAGGCAGCAGGGGGATGGACGGCATTGTAGGCGCAGGCAACAGCCTTCCCCTGCGGCCGGCGGTCGCAGTCTTCATCGGGTTGGCATACGATCCTCCTGAATACCTGTTCATACATTGATCTGGATCAAGGCTGTTTGAAGTAGTCGGTCACATCATTCACCCCGTAGACCACCCTTCCCGCCACCTGCAACGGCACTATCCAACGAGGTAGCCAGGCCATGATTGATCAGACAGTCGTAGAACTGTCGCGGCTGCAATTCGCTCTGACCGCGATGTACCACTTCCTATTCGTACCGCTCACGCTTGGCCTGTCCTTCAT
>NZ_JBFTNR010000516.1:0-3792 GCF_056665995.1 Stenotrophomonas sp. 05L44_2 | reverse complement strand
TGCGCGGCCTTGTCGACGCTGAGCGCATCCCCAGTTCGGTACAACTTCAACTTYCATTGGAACACCGCCCATGCGCGCTGCCCTGTACTCCTCCTTCGGCGATCCAGCCCAGGTCCTCGCCGTTGCCGATGCCCCCCTGCCCGAACCCGGTCCCGGCGAAGTACGCATCCGCACCGTGCTGGCCTCGATCCACAACCACGATCTGCTGACCGTGCGTGGCCTGTATGGCTACAAGCCGACGCTGCCGGCGATCGGCGGCAGCGAAGCACTGGGCGTGGTCGATGCGCTCGGCGAAGGCGTCGACGGCCTGCAGATCGGCCAGCGGGTTGCCGCCGCCTCGGTGCACGGCACCTGGGCCGAAGCGTTCATCGCACCGGCGCGGATGGTGATCCCGATGCCGGACGCGATCGCCGATGAAATGGCCGCACAGCTGATCGCCATGCCGCTGAGCGCGTTGATGCTGCTGGAATTCCTGCACGTCGAGCAGGGCCAGTGGATCGTGCAGAACACCGCCAACGGTGCCGTCGGCAAATCGCTGGCGATGCTCGCAAAGGCGCGCGGCGTGCACGTGGCCAACCTGGTGCGCAATGCCGAGGCCGTGGCGCAACTGCAGGCACTGGGCATCGATCACGTGTTCGATACCTCGGTGGACGGCTGGAAGGACCGCGTGCGCGAAGCCACCGGGCAAGCGCAGGCCGCTGCTGCAGTCGATTCCATCGGTGGCGATGCCAGCGGCGACCTGGTCGACCTGCGCGGTGGAAGACAAGCGGCGGTTGGTGGGTGAACTGCTGAAGCGTGCGGCCGGGGGTGAACTGACCCTGCCGGTGGAGCAGATCTTCGCATTGGACGACATCGCCCAGGCGGCGAAAGCCGGCGCCGGTTCGGGCCGCAATGGCAAGGTGCTGCTGCGCGCCTGATGCCCACGGGGTCGGATCCCTTTCCGAAAGGGAAGGGCTCTGACCCTGCAGGAGCGTGCGGACCAACGGTCCGCACCCACCGAGATGGTCTGCCCCACCAAGGCCGCCGACTTTCGTTAAGAACCTGTGATGTATAACTGAATGCGCTTTCGTCATTGGAAGGCGCACTCACCCGCGTGCGGTACTGGCGGCTCCTCCACCGTTTGGCGTAGTCGCTTCCATGTATCGCACCACCCTGCTTTCCAGCGCGGTCGCGCTGGTCCTCGTCGCTGGCACCGCCAGCGCCGCTGAAACCGCCGACACCGGCAAGGACAGCACCACCCTCGGCACCGTGCTGGTGACCGGCTCGAACATCAAGCGCAGCGACACCGCCGGCCCCAACCCGGTGCAGGTCGTCACCCGCGAGCAGATCCTGCAGACCGGCCGCTCCACCCTTACCGACGTGCTGCGCAACCTGTCGGCCAACGCCGGCAACAGTTTCGACGAGCAGTACACCGGCAGCTTCGCTGCGGGATCGGCCTCGATCGGCCTGCGCGGGCTGTCACCGAAGAACACGCTGGTACTGGTCAACGGCTACCGCGTGGCCAACTTCGGTTTCGCGCTCAACACCCAGGACACCTTCGTCGACCTCAATGCGCTGCCGATCAGCGCGGTCGAGCGCATCGAAGTGCTGAAGGATGGCGCCTCGGCGGTGTACGGCTCGGACGCCATCGCCGGCGTCATCAACATCATCCTGCGTCGCGACTTCCAGGGCGTGGAAGTCGGCGGTGGTTTCGGCACCGCCACCCAGGGCGGCCTGAACGAGCGCAAGGCCAACCTGCTGGCCGGCTTCGGTGACCTCGAGCAGCAAGGCTGGAACGTGCTGTTCGGGCTGGACCTGCTCAAGCGCGACCGCCTCGACGCCGACCAGCGCGCGTACACCCGCGACGGCGATTTCCGCGACAAGCCCGGTGGCCGCCTCGCCGGCTGGTCCACCGCCGGTGGCAACTGGCTGTCCAATCCGCGCGCACCGCAGCCGTTCTCGCCCTGCCCCGAGGGCAGCGAGCTGCGTCCCTACAGCGACTTCGGCAGCACCCTGCCCGGCCAGGCCTGCGCCTTCAACGCGCAGCCGTTCAAGACCCTGCAGCCCGGCGCCGAGCGCCTGCAGGCATCGTTGAGCGCGACCTATCGCTTCAGTGACAGCGTCGAAGCCTTCGCCGACGTGCTGTACAGCCACAACAAGGCCGACCAGATCTTCAGCGCCCCGCTGACGGTCGGCCCGGGCCTGCGTGCCTACAATCCCGCCACCGGTACGCTGACCGATATCGCCGCTGTCCTGCCGGTCGGCCATCCGAACAATCCGGGCAGCACGCCACTGCCGTTCGAGTACACCTTCTTCGATCTCGGCCCGCGCCTGAAGGACAATACCCAGGTGTTCTACCGCGCCCTGGCCGGCGTGCGTGGCACCGGTGAACGCTGGGACTGGGAAGTGGCCGCACTGACCTCGCAGAGTGCGCAGCGCGAGTACGTGGACAACTTCGTTGACCGCTACGCCTTCCAGCAGATCCTGCGCGACGGCAGCTACAACTTCCTCGATCCGTCCAGCACGCCGGGCGCACTGGACGATCTGCGCCTGCAGACCAAGCGCCCGGGCTGGTACAAGCTGCACTCGCTCAACGTCAAGGCATCGACCTCGTTGTGGGAACTGCCGGCGGGTGCGATCGGCTTCGCCTGGGGCGCGGAATTCCGCAAGGAATCGCTGGACGCGCGCACCAGCGCGCAGGTGCTGTCCGGTACCGAACTGCGCCCGGCGATCAACATCGTCGACGGCGAGCGCCAGGTCAGTGCCGCCTATGCCGAGTTCAGCGTGCCGCTGCATCGCACGCTGGAGCTGCRGGTGGCGGGCCGCGGTGACCACTACGATGACTTCGGCAAGGCATTCTCGCCGAAGTTCGCGCTGCGCTGGCAACCGCTGGACAGCCTGCTGCTGCGTGGCTCGTTCTCGCGTGGTTTCCGTGCACCGTCGCTGCCGGAGATCGCACCGGGGCAGACCATCAGCTACGGCTCGGTGGTCGACCCGTTCGATCCGCTGCAGCCCGGCGGCAGCCGCGGCGTGACCAACCTGCGCACCGGCAATCCGGACCTGAAGGCCGAGCGCTCGCGCAACCTCAACGTCGGCGCCGTGTGGTCACCCGATGCCGATTCCAGCATCGGCCTGGACTGGTACCGCATCGAACAGGACAACCTGGTCAAGCCGGACAGCGCGCAGTTCATCGTCGACAACCCGGGCCTGTTCCCCGGTCGCGTGCAGCGCGATGCGCAGGGCCGCATCCAGATCATCACCAACCAGTACGCCAACCAAGGCGAGCTGACCACCTCGGGCATCGACCTGGAAGCCAACCGTACCTTCCGCACCGACGGCTGGGGCAACTTCACCCTGGCTGGCAGCTGGACCCACCTGCTCAGCTTCAAGCAGCCGCTGGTGGCCGGCCAGGCGCCCTATGACGGCGCCGGCAACAACCGCCATGGCGCGCTGCCACGCACCCGCGGCACCACTTCGTTGAACTGGGCGGTGGGCGACTGGAGCAGCACGCTGAGCCTGCAGTACGTGAGCGGCTATGACCAGCGCGTAGCCACGGCCACCAGCAATCCGGGCCTGCGCGATCGGGTCAAGCCGTACCACCAGCTGGACCTGTACGTGGCCTATGAAGGCATTCCGAAGACCACGCTGTCGCTGTCTGTGCTGAACCTGACCGACAAGGACCCGCCGTTCGATCCGGCCGGCGGTTCCAACGGCTTCGACATCAGCCAGTACAACCTGCGCGGGCAGTTCGTTTCGCTGGGCGCGCGCTACCGGTTCTGATTGAACAGGAGGGTGCGGACCAACGGTCCGCAC
>NZ_JBFTNR010000515.1:0-3042 GCF_056665995.1 Stenotrophomonas sp. 05L44_2 | reverse complement strand
CTATACGCTGTTCATGACCGGCAAGCTGGGCGTGAGCCTGTGCCCGGAGCACGCCAGCAATGCCTCACGCCTGCTCGACCATGCCGAGGATGCGCTGTACCAGGCCGCCCGCGAAGGCGGCAATGCGGTGCGCATCCATGCGGTGGACACGCCGCCGAGCGCGCACAGCGAGAGCATCATCGCGCGGCAGATCGTCGATGCCATTCCCAACGGCGAACTGAAGCTGCGTTACCAGCCCCTGGTCAGTGCCCGCGATGGCCATGTGGTGGGCATGGAGGCGCTGCTGCGCTGGCAGTCGCCGACCCTGGGCATGCTGGTACCGGAGCGTTTCATGTGCACCGCCGAGCGCCTGGGCATCATCGTGCAGATTGGTACGTGGGTGCTGGAGGGTGCATTGAAGCAGGCCCGGCTGTGGCGCGACCAGGGCTTTGATGACTTCACCATCGCGGTGAATGTGTCCACCCTGCAGCTGCTGCGCCCGAATTTCTTTGCCGAAGTGATGGGCGTGATCCAGGCGTCCGGCGTGCCGGCGCRSATGCTGACMCTGGARATCAACGAAAGCGCGCTGACCAACAACGTCAACTTCGTCCACGAAACGCTGGCCAACCTGCGCAACGAAGGCATCAGCCTGAGCTTGGACAACTTCGGCACCGGCGATTCGAGCCTGAGCGCGCTGGTGCGCTACCCGGTGGACAAGCTGAAGATCGACCGCAGTTTCATCAAGAGCGCSCCGGCSGGCAACCGYGARGCGGCGATCKCRCGCGCGATCATTGCGATGGGCCATCAGCTGGGTATGACGGTGATCGCCAACGGCGTGGAATCGCAGGCACAGCTGGGTTTCCTGCGCCGCAACGACTGCGACGTGTTCCAGGGCTACCTGTTCGGCGAACCGATGTCCGCCGATGCCGCCGGCATGACCCTGCGCCGCCGCTACCTGCGTCCCGAAGCGTTCGCCGAAACCCGGCCGGACCGCACCCTGCTGCTGCTGGATGACGAGGAGAACGTACTGCGCTCGCTGGTGCGCCTGTTCCGCCGCGATGGGTACCGCATCCTGGCGGCAGGCAACGTGCGCGATGCGTTCGATCTGCTGGCCATCAACGACGTGCAGGTGATCCTGTCCGACCAGCGCATGAGCGACATGAGCGGCACCGAGTTCCTGGGCCGGGTGAAGATGCTGTACCCGGACACGATCCGGCTGGTGCTGTCCGGCTACACCGACCTCAACACGGTGACCGATGCGATCAACCGCGGTGCGATCTACCGGTTCCTGACCAAGCCGTGGAACGACGACGAGCTGCGCAAGCACATCCACCAGGCCTTCCGCACGTACGAGGAACAGCGGCGCAGCAACGGTGGCCTGGCGGCTGTCGAGCCGGCCGACGGCGGTGAGGATCGTTCGCCGCTGCGCTGAACCCCGCACACGGGTAGTGCCGGCCGCTGGCCGGCAGATGCGGGGTTTCCAGGTTCATCGGGTTGCCGGCCAGCGGCCGGCACTACCGTGCTGCTTCAGCGCGGCTGCTTGATCGGCAGCACGAGGCGGAAGCGCGAGCCGACGCCTGGGGTGCTGTCCAGATCGATGCGGCCGTGGTGCTTGTTGATAATGCTGTAGGAGATCGACAGGCCCAGGCCGGTACCGCTGCCCACCGGTTTGGTGGTGAAGAACGGATCGAAGATGCGCTGGCGCAGTTCCGGCGAAATGCCACCGCCGGTGTCTTCGAACTCGACCCACACCGTGTCGCCGTCCACGCCGGTACGCACGGTGATCGTGCCGCGCTCGGCGATGGCGTGGCCGGCGTTGAGCAGCAGGTTCATGTAGACCTGGTTCAACTCCGAGGGCAGGCATTCCACCAGCGGCAGCTGGCCGAACTCGCGCACCAGGTGCACCTTGTACTTGAGCTCGTTCCAGATGATGTTGATGGTCGATTCAAGGCCGGAATGCAGGTCGACCAGCTTCCACGATTCGTCGCGGCCGGAATAGGAGAAGTCCTTCAGGTCGCGCACGATGCGGGTGACGCGCTCGATGCCTTCGCGTGACTCGGCCATCAGCTGCGGCAGGTCGCGGCTGATGAAATCGATGTCCAGGCGGTCACGGATATCGTCGATTTCCGGAATCAGCGCCTTCGGGTCGGGCGCACGCAGGGCGCGTTCGTAGGCTTCGATCACCGTGAACAGGCTGCGCAGGTATTCCTGCAGGCTGCCCAGGTTGGAATGCACGTAGCCGATCGGGTTGTTGATCTCGTGCGCCACGCCGGCGGCAAGCTGGCCGATGGACGCCATCTTCTCCGACTGCAGCAGCTTTTCCTGGGTGCCGTTCAAGCGCAGGTAGGCCTGGCGCAGTTCGGCATGGCGCTGCTGCAGTTCGCGTTCGTAGTCTTCCTGGCCTTCGATATGGCGGAACAAGGCCAGGTAGTGCCCCGAACCGGGTTCGCCATGGAAGTACAGATGGGCGATGACCACGCCCTCGCCCAGCGGCAGGCTGCCGTTCCAGTGACCGTGCTGGCGCGCATGTTCCAGCGCATCCGGCGGCAGCAGCTGGCGCAGGCGCTGCGGCGGCGGCAAGGTGCCTTCATCGCTGCCCAGCAGGCTCTGGGCGGCCGGGTTGGCCAGGGCGACCTGCCCATCTTCGGTGAACAGCAGCAGGCCTTCGCGCAGGCGCTCAAGCAGGGCCTGCAGCACCGGTTGCGGCGGAAGGGGGGCGGTAACCAGAACGTAGGCGGCAGACACGGCGGCTCGGGGCGATCAAACAGGCGCCCAATATACGCGTTCACGCGGCGGCCTACAGCCGCCATCGGGCGGTCAGCCGACCGCCGGTCCTGTCAAGCGACGGCGAGTGGCCGCCGCGCGGTGACGGTATGCGACTGGCCCTTGGCATCGTATGCCGAGGACTCTTCGGTGCGGCCCATCTGGCGCAGTGCCCAGTTGACCTCGCGCCGGCGCCGCGACAGCAGCACCCCGTTGGCGCGGTTGCGCTCGGCCAGTTCCTGCAGCTGCTCGCCCTCGCCCACCGGTGGCGCGCCTTCCAGCGCACGCAGCGCTTCCAGC
>NZ_JBFTNR010000514.1:0-3054 GCF_056665995.1 Stenotrophomonas sp. 05L44_2 | reverse complement strand
ACATCCGCCAGGCCGAACGCAAGCTGGCCTCGGCCACCGCACGGATTGGTGTCGCCACTGCCGAGCTGTACCCGGACATCCGCCTGGGCGCCTCGGTCGGCGCCGCCGGCCTGCTGGAAGACTTCGGCCAGCCGATGACCCAGCAGTGGTCGTTCGGCCCGCTGATCTCGTGGACGCTGCCGTCCTCGGGCACGCATGCACGCATCCACGCCGCCGAGGCTGGCGCCGATGCGGCGCTGGCCGAGTTCGACCATGCCGTGCTGCAGGCACTGCGCGAAACACAGACCGCACTGGACCGCTATGCGCAGGATCTGCGCCGCCTGCAGTCGTTGCGCGTGGCGCAGGAGCAGGCTGCGATGGCCGCAGAGCAGAACCGCCGGCTGTACCAGGGTGGCCGCACGCCGTACCTGTCCAGCCTGGATGCCGACCGCAGCCTGGCCAGCAGCGATGCCACCCTGGCCGCGGCCGAAGCCCAGGTCTCGCGCGACCAGATCCATCTGTTCCTGGTACTGGGCGGTGGCTGGCAGGACAGTGCCGCGTCTGCGTCTGCGCCGACGGCGGCGAGGTAAGCGATGAACGGGCTGACCGACCGCCAGGCCTGGCTGTTCTCGATCAAGACCTACCTGGCAGCGATCGTCGCGCTGTATATCGCCATGGCCGGCAACCTGTCGCGCCCGTACTGGGCGATGGGCACGGTGTACATCGTCAGCCAGCCGCTGCTGGGCCCGACCCGGGCCAAGGGCGTGTACCGCATCCTCGGCACCCTGGCCGCCGGCCTGGCCACCCTGCTGATGTTGCCCGCCCTGGTGGAAACACCGCTGGTGCTGAGCGCGGCGATGTCGATCTGGCTGGCCGGCTGCCTGTTCCTGGCCCTGCTCAACCGTGGCCCACGTGGCTACGCGTTCCTGCTTGCCGGCTATACCACTGCATTCATCGGTTTCCCGGCGGTGACCTCGCCGGAGACCATCTTCGACACCGTGGTGGCGCGTAGCGAGGAGATCATCCTCGGTACGGTGGTAGCGGTGCTGTTCGCCTCGCTGCTGTTCCCGGCCTCGGTGCGGCCGATGCTGGGCGCGCGCATCGGCAACTGGATGGAGGACGCAGCGCAGTGGTGCCGGCAGATCCTCGAGCGCGGCCGCGCGCATGCCCCACGCAACCGGCTGGCCGCCGACCTGGTGCAGTTCGAGGCACTGATCGAGTTCCTGCGCCGCGATGACCCACGCCATGCCGGCGCGGCCGTCTCGATGGAGCGCCTGCGCGAACGCATGCTGTTGCTGCTGCCGGTGCTGTCATCGATCGCCGACCGCCTGAGTGCGCTGCGCAGCGATGGACAGACCCTGCCCGAGGGCCTGCCGACGCTGGTCGATGACATCCACGACTGGATCGACACGCCGTCCAGTGCCAGCGACTACGCGCGCCTGCGCGCACGCATCAGTGCGCTGAAGCCACAGGTGGACCGCGATCTGCAGCACCTGCAGCTGGCCAGCCTGCTGCTGCGCCTGGAGGAGCTGGTGGACCTGTGGCAGGACTGCCGCACCCTGCAGCACGCGATCGACCAGGGCACCGCGCCGCTGGACCGTGCGCACTACCGCATCCGCACCGAACGCGCCGCCACCGACAAGCACGTCGACTACGGCATGGCACTGTTCTCCGCGCTCAGCGCCGGTGTGGCGCTGATGAGCTACTGCGTGCTGTGGATCGGCCTGGGCTGGGAGGGCGGTGGCAACGGCGCGATGATGGCCGCGGTGACCGCCGCGTTCTTCGCGGCACAGGACGACCCGGCGCCGAGCATGGTCTCGTTCCTGGTGTGGGCGATGGTGGCTTCGCTGGTCGCCGGCGTGTACCTGTTCGGCGTGTTCCCCGCCGTGCACGACTTCGGCCTGCTGGCGCTGGTGCTGGCAGTGGTGTTCCTGCCGTTGGGCCTGCTGCTGCACCACCCGAAGAGCGCGCTGTTCGCRCTGCCGCTGACGGTCAACCTGGCTGCGCTGCTCAGCCTGCAGAACACCTACAGTGCCAACGTGCAGACCTTCGCCAACTCGTCGATCGCGATGTTCATCGGCATTGGCTTTGCGGTGGTGATGACCCGGCTGTTCCGCTCGGTGGGTGCCGAATGGACCGCGCGCCGGCTGGTACGGCAGGGCTGGACCACGCTGGCCGAGGCGGCCGAAGGCCGTGGCCAGCAGGATCGCCAGCGCTTCGCCGCGCGCATGCTGGATCTGCTCGGCCTGCTGGCACCGCGCCTGGCGGCGACCCCGGAAGGCAGCGACATCGCCTCGGTGGACATGCTCAACGAGGCGCGCATCGGCCTGAACATCCTGCAGCTGCGCCGCGCCCGCCTGGAGCTGCCGGAGCGCAGCCGCGAGGCGGTCGAGCACATTCTGGAGGAAGTGGCCGTGCACTATCGCCGGCAGATCGCCGCGCGCAAGCCGATTGTGGCGGCCGAGGCGCTGCGCGAGCGGCTGGACACCTCGTTGGGCCGGGTCGGCAGTGTGGCCGCCTGCAAGGCACGCGACGAGGCGCTGATGGGCCTGGTCGGCCTGCGGTTTGCGCTGTTCCCGGAAGCGAAGGCGTTGGCGCCGGGATTGGCGGACGCCGCAGCGCCGTCCGTCTGATGCGATCCACCGGGCATGGCCCGGCGCTACCACCGTCATCCGGTAGCGCCGGGCCATGCCCGGCGTCCTTACGCCACGGCAACAGGACGGTTCAATGAGTTACGACATGATGGTGTTCGAGGCCAGCGTCGCCCCGCGTGAAGCGGCGGCGTTCATCGCCTGGTTCGAGAAGCAGGCGCAGTGGGGCGAGAGCCACGAGTACGACGACCCGGCGGTCAGCAGCCCGGCGCTGCAGGCATGGTTCGCGGAGATGGCGCAGGAGTTTCCGCCGATGAACGGCCCGCTGAGCAATGACGATGATGATCGCGCCGAGGTGACCGAGTACAGCATCGGCCGCCATGTGATCTATGGCGCGTTCGCGTACTCGGTGGCCGAGCGCGCGCATGGGCGGGTGCAGGACCTGGCCGAGAAGCACGGCGTGGGGTTCTTCGATGTCAGTGCG
>NZ_JBFTNR010000513.1:0-3057 GCF_056665995.1 Stenotrophomonas sp. 05L44_2 | reverse complement strand
CACAACCTCCGGCGGGGTCACGAAATCGGTATAGATCGGATTCTTCTCGTAATCCCAGCGCAGGCCGATGTTCAGCTGCAGGTGGTCGTTGACCTGCCAGTCATCCTGGATGAACAGACCGATCTGCTTGACCTTGGCGCGCACTTCAGACTGCACGCCGGTGACACCGGTGCTGGCCTTGGTGAACTGCGCCTTGTACGGGGTGCTGGACGGGAAGGCGGGGTTGTCGATGGTGTAGGAGAACTGCGGATTGATCTGCGCCGCGTCGGAGGCGTACAGATCGATCTGCTTGTACTTGGCACCCATCTTGATGGTGTGGTCACCGGCCCACTGCAGACCATCGAGGGTCAGGTTGTCCTCGATCGCCCAGCCCTTCTGGCCCTTCACCTGCGAGGCGAAGGCATCGGCCGCGCCGACCTGGACGAGGGTCTTCTCCTGCGGACGGTTGGCGTCGGAGTCACCGAAATCCGGCGCGGTGTAGATGATGCCGTTGCCGTAGTTCAACGGCAGCGGGTTGTTGAAGGCTTCCTCGTGGGTCACCATCAACTCGTTGTAGAAGCGCTCACCGCTGTGGTTCCAGCGCAGGGCGTAACGGCGGTCGGTGTTGTCCACGACCTTGCCGTGCACCTTGGCGGTCTGGCCACTGAACTGCTGCTGGGTTTCGTCGCGGTCCTGGAAGGTCAGTTCGATGCGATCGTTGTCGGTCGGCTCGAAGTCGATCTTGGCGAAGATCAGGTCCTGCTGGAACGGCTGGCTGGCCGGGCCGAGGCCGGCGGCGCCGTCAGCCGGCAGGTTGGCGGCCGAGGGGGTCACTGCGCCGTCCGGGGCGATGGTCACCGGCAGGTCGAAGCGCTTGGCTTCATAGGTCACGAAGAAGTGGGCCTTGTCCTGGATGATCGGGCCGCCCAGGGCGAAACCGTATTCCTTCTCTGCCGACTCTTCCTTGCTCTTGCCCGGCTGGCGCTCGGCCGGGGTCATCGCACGCATGCTGTCGTTGGTGTAACGGTAGAAGGTTTCACCCTTGAACTCGTTGGTACCGGACTTGGTCGCTGCAGTGATCGCGGCACTGGAAACCTGGCCGTACTCGGCCTTGTAGTTGCCGGTGATGACTTTGTACTCGCCGATGGCCAGCTGCGGGAACGGATTGCCGGCGCTGCCGGACTGGCCGGAGATACCACCGCCCTTGACGTAGCTCTTCTGGCCCACGCCGTCGATGTAGACGTTGGTGCCGTCGGAGTTGGTGGCACCGCCGCGCAGCGAGGTGTTGCCCTTGGCATCGCGGGTGAAGATCATGCCCGGCACGGCGTCGGCGAACTCCAGGAAGTTGCGCGACACCTGCGGGGTGGTCTGGATCTGCTGCAGGCTGACAGTCTTGCCGACTTCGGAGGTGCGCACTTCCTGCAGCAGGGTCGGCGCGACGACGTTGACGGTGTCCAGGTTGGTGGCGGCGGTCGTGCCGGTGCCACCAGCAGCCGCCTCGCTGAAGTTCAGCGTCGCGGTCGAAGCGACGGTAACGGTGATCTTCTGGGTCTGGCCGTTGGCAACGACATTGTAGGTGCCCGGGTCCAGGCCCATCAGCGAATAGCTGCCGTCGGCGCGCACGGTGCCGCGACGCACGGTACCGGTGGCGACGTTGGTGGCGGTGACTTCGGCACCGGCCTGCGCGCCGGAGACCTGGCCTCGCAGGCTGGCGTTGGCCGACTGCGCCATGACGTTCGGGGCGGCGGCCAGCATCAGGCAGCTGACCAGTGCGGTGCTCAGCAGCCGGCGCGCCGGCGTGCGGATAGTGGAATGCATCATCAACTCAATCTCCGGGTGGCGGTGACCGCTTGCGCGGCACCTGCGATCAATCAAAAAAGAAGGAACGCCTCTGGCTTCAATGGCCGGATGGCGGAGTGGTGGAATCGCGAACAATCAGGCGCGGGACCAGGGTCTGCTTGTCCCCTGTCCCATCCGTGGAGGTGCCGTCCATCAACTGCAACAAGCGCGACATCGCCCGATCGCCCAGTTCAGCGATGCTGACCTGCATGGTGGTCAGCGACGGGTGGACGAAACGCGCAAGCGGAATGTCATCGAAACCGGCCAGGGCGACGTCGGATGGCACATGGACACCTGCCTGCGCGAAGGCATACAGGCAACCCAGGGCCATCATGTCGTTGGCGGCGAATACGGCATCGGGCAGCGTGCCGGCTGCCAGCAACTCCTGACCGGCGCGATGGCCGGAAGCTTCGTCGAAATCACCGGGCAACTCGATGCCTTCGGCGCCACTGCCAAACGCCGCCAGCGCGTCACGGAAGCCGCGCAGGCGCTCGCGCGCGTCGAAGTTGAGGTCCGGGCCAGAAATGAATGCAATGCGCCGATGGCCGGCATCGAGCAGGTGGCGGGTCATCGCCATCGCCCCTGCATGGTCATCGATGCTCAACACCGGATGGTCCTGCCCAGGCAGGTAGGTGTTGATGAGTACCGTCGGCAATGCCTGCGGCAGGTTGTCGGTCAGGAACCCGGGGCTCTCGGCATAGGGCGAGAGCACCAGCAGACCGTCGACCCGGCCGCGCATGGCACGCAGGGCTGCGCCTTGCTGCTCCTGGTCGCCGTGATAGCTCGACACCAGCAGGTGCTGGCGCCGGCTGCGGGCGACGTTGTCGATGCCACGCATCAGTTCGGAGAAGAATTCGCCGTACAGGTCCGGAAGCACCACGCCCACCGTATTGGTGCGGCGGCTGCTCAGGCTGCGAGCGGCGGCATGCGGGGTGTAACGCAGCCGTGCGGCCACCTCCAGCACAAGCTGGCGGACCGGTTCGGCGACATTTTCATGCCCGTTGAGCGCGCGCGAAACGGTGGCCACAGAGACCTTGGCTTCACGGGCGACGTCTTTGATTGTTATGGCTGCCTTGTTCACGAAGCCGCCCTCCACGGCTTGGACCTACCAGCATTGGCGCGGAATGTAAGCGTTTCCATCTGCGCTTGTAAACAGTCCGTTAGGCGAATGTCCCTAAACGGACACAGAAATCTGTCCGTGGCAGGCCCCTCGACGGACCTGCCAGGACAGCCCGGGAC
>NZ_JBFTNR010000512.1:0-3080 GCF_056665995.1 Stenotrophomonas sp. 05L44_2 | reverse complement strand
CGGCGTGGCGTCCACGCGTTCCACCTCCGGCAGCAGGCGTGGATTGCCCAGCCCGGCGCAGCATTCCAGCAGGGTGCGCGCCACGCGCACATCGGCGTGCTGGGCCAGCGCGGCTTCAGCGGCATTGCCCGGGGGCACGATCAGGATGCGTCCGGCTTCGGCGGCGGCAATGGCGGCCGGCAGTGCGCCAGACACCGCGCGCAGCTCACCGGTCAAGCCAAGTTCGCCGAGGAATTCGTACTGCAGCAACGACTGCGGATCAACCTGGCCACTGGCAGCGAGGATGCCCAAGGCAATCGCCAGATCGTAGCGTCCGCCTTCCTTGGGAAGATCGGCGGGGGCGAGGTTGAGGGTGATGCGCCGCTGCGGGAAATCGAAGCGCGCACAGAGCAAGGCGGCACGTACGCGCTCGCGTGACTCGCGCACGCTGGTCTCGGCCAAGCCGACAATCTGGGTAACCGGCAGACCACCGGAGAGATGCACCTCGATTCGTACCAACGGGGCGTCGACTCCGGCGCGGGCACGGCTGTGGACCAGCGCCAGGCTCATGTGTGGTTTCCTGCGGAGGGGCGCTTGATGGTGGGGCGGCGCGCTGCGGGTAGCCATCGGGACTTTCAGGTGGTGCGACTAGGGGGATTCCGACCATTGGGGGGAAGCGGGAATTTCGAGAGGGCACCCTGCGGCGATGCAGGGCCCCGTTTTCCGTCTCGGTTCGTTGGGCGGAAGCGAGAATTGTCGGCACGTGCCCGTGTGCTTGCGACGGGTGAGAACGCGCCACTTAGTCGGGCAGTCGACTCCACGATGCGGCAGCTGAGTGGCGAGTTGCCAGGTACCACTCTCTGCAAGTAGTGGCGCTAAATGTAGTGGCGCTAAGTGGCTGTGCTGATCGGAAGAAGCCGGCCCGATAGGACTCCCGCTCCGTAATCTTCCGGACGAGGGGCGCCTCCTGCGCCGTTGCTTCTGCTCAGGCCAGGTCGCGGGCCCACACCTGGCTGGTCTGGTCACTGCCGAAGCTGTGGTGGTGCTCTTCCTCCACCAGCGAAAAACCGGTCTTCTCATACAGGCGCACCGCATCCAGCAGCACCTTGTTCGTCCACAGCACCATGCGGGTATAACCGGCGGCACGCGCAAAGCCGATGGCTTCTTCCACCAGGCGGCGGCCGACGCCCAGGCCCCGCGCGCTGGCATCCACGTACAGCATGCGCAGCTTGGCCGTGGTGGCATCGTGGCGCACCACGAACACCGAGCCCACCATCTCGCCCTGGCGGTCGGCGATCCAGCAGCGGTCGGAAGTAGGGGCGAACTCGCGCAGGTACTTGCCGACGATGTCAGCCAGCAGCGCCTCGAACTCCTGGTTCCAGCCGTACTCCTGCGCGTACAGCCGCGCCTGCTTGTGTACCACCAGGCCCATGTCACCCGGCTGCGGGGCGCGCAGCACAACATCTGCCGGGCGCGTATCCAGCAGTTGCCCGATGCGGTCCATCGCGTCCACCAGCGCCTGCTGCTGCGCCTCCGGCAACGGCGCCAGCATGGCCAGCACTTCCTGGCGCGACGCCTCTTCGAAAGGCTGGAACGTCTGCCGGCCAAGCGCGGTCAGCGCCAGCAACTGCGAGCGAGCGTCGTCCGGGTGGGGTGTCTTCTCCAGTAGCCCCTGGCTCTCCAGCGTGGCGATCACGCGGCTGAGATAGCCGGCGTTGAGGCCCAGCTCCGTGCGCAGGTCCAACGCCCGCGCTGCCCCGCGGCTCGACAGTTCGTACAGCACACGCATTTCCGTCAGGGAAAACGGGCTGCCCAGCAGGTGGTCCTGCAGCACGCCGATGCGGCGGGTATAGAAGCGGTTGAAACGACGCACCTGCTCGGCGCGGTCGAGGGCTTGGCTGTGCTGGGCGGGCATGGTGGTTGTTCTTTTATTGCCTGAGGCAACTAATATTGTGTGCCTCAGGCAAGCAAGTCAACAGTGTGAGGCCGGGGCCGCTATGTGCCTGGCTTGCCCCGGTCCAGCTGCCGGTATCCAATGGCCTCGGCCAAGTGTGCGGTCTGGATGGTCTCGCTTTCGGCAAGATCGGCAATGGTGCGTGCCACGCGCAGGATGCGATGCATCGCCCGCGCCGACAGCTGCAGGCGCTCGATGGCYTGTTCCAGCAGGTCCTGGTCGGCTTCGCTCAAGCGCGTGCACGCGCGCAGGGCAGCAGGCGGCAGGTGCGCGTTGAGGCCRCCRCGCGCCTGTTGCCGCGCATGYGCCGCTTCCACCCGCGAGCGAACACTGGCGCTGGGCTCGCCCAGCGGCGTGCTCTCGCGCAGYTCMACYGCATCCATGCGGYTCACGTTGATGTGCAGGTCGATGCGATCCAGCAACGGGCCCGATACCCGTGCGCGGTAGCGGGTGATGCGCTCCTCGCTGCACAGGCAACGGTTGCTGCGGTCGCCGGCCCAGCCACAGGGGCACGGGTTCATCGCCGCCACCAGTTGAAAACGTGCCGGGTAGACCACGCTGCGCGACGCGCGGGAGATGCGGATGTGRCCSGACTCCAGYGGYTCGCGCAGGGTTTCCAGCGCACTGCRRTTCCACTCCGGCAGTTCATCCAGGAACAGCACGCCGTGGTGCGCCAGCGAGATTTCGCCGGGGCAGGGCGGATTRCCGCCCCCCACCAAAGCCGCAGCGCTCGCACTGTGGTGCGGCGCCCGGAACGGCCGCTGTCGCCAGCGCTTCGGGTCCAGCCCTTCGCCGCTGACCGAGGTAATGGCGGCCAACTGCAGGGCATCGATCTCCTCGGAATCCGGCAGCAGGCTGGGCAGGCGCGAGGCCAGCAGGGTCTTGCCGCAGCCGGGGCTGCCGATCAGCAATAGATGATGACCACCGGCCGCCGCCACTTCCAGTGCCCGGCGCGCGAGCGCCTGCCCGCGTACATCGGCCAGATCCGGCAGCGGCAGCGGCGTGGCGTCCACGCGTTCCACCTCCGGCAGCAGGCGTGGATTGCCCAGCCCGGCGCAGCATTCCAGCAGGGTGCGCGCCACGCGCACATCGGCGTGCTGGGCCAGCGCGGCTTCAGCGGCATTGCCCGGGGGCACGATCAGGATGC